>JASJDR010000168.1 GCA_030065615.1 Xenococcus sp. MO_188.B8
CGGATAAGGTTTCCTCTCGGGGCGCGTTCCTTAGCTGCTTACGAAGCAGCAGGGTCGCCCCGCTTACCCAATCGAGGTGTTGAATTGATAATTGATAATTTTGAATTGGAGCGAAGCGACTTGACCGGGGTCGCACCGCTTTTAAGGCGGTGTAACGGTGACTTCGCCAAAATAAATCCTCATCATTCTAGTTTGACTCTCAATAAGACTTCGATCTTCTGTTTTTTGATCCTTTTTGAGTAGACATTGCCCTGTAGTAACATCAATTGCTTATAGGTTTCTTGATCCTTAAGGCATCCTTTCGGATAATGTTCAAGCCACATAGTTCTGGTAGGTTTGAGAGCAAACTTATTACAAACTAGATGAATCAGGCTTACTCTTTCGTGAGTAATAGTACGACCTAGATTATTGGGCAGTTCAGAAACGATGACAATGACTTTTTCAACAGTAATTTTGTAGATTCTCAAACGGCATTGACAGTCTGTATTGGCTATTTCGGAATGCCAGGTAAACAGAAGATCAACGCTTAAGACGGCCGAGGGTTTCGATAGTTTCAATTGCTCACCTCCTGGTATGTTATGTCAAGTGACTTTTCCTCAGCATTAGACTGACTGAGCTTTTTCGGAGCATCAGGTAATTTCATAATTTGGCTTATCTACTCAGTTAACATTTGGCGATCGCACCAATCTAATACTCGATTCCAGGCCCACCAGCGATCGCGATCTTGGGTTTGACGCTGGCAAGTTTTGCTACTGATATAACCGAGATGACCACCGTAAGCAGTCAGCGCCAAGTCAATCGCTGGATTTTGAGCACTAGCAGCTTGCAACTCAGGTACAATCGCTGGGTCAAACATCGGATCGTCAACTGCATAGAGGATCAGGGTTGGTTTTCTTATGTGAGGTAACAAGGACAGGGCACTACTAGCATCGTAATATTCTTCGACCGATGAGAAACCCAATCGCTCAATCACTAGTTCGCGATCAAAACTCCAAATACTTTTAACTCGCTTAATCGCAGCTGGCTCGATTTCCTCTGGGTGGCACTTGTGAATCCGCAAAGCTTGCAATTTCAGTTCTAGTGCGATCGCTTTTTCTAGATATCTCCCCCATTTACTTTTAACCAAATAGGTTAGGGAACGATTAGAATCCATATTAGGGCAAATAACGGCCCCGCCACCAATTTCTGCTTCTCGTAGCCCGAGCTCCGCTCCCCAGGTTCCAATGGTTTGTGCTGCATTAACTCCCCATAAAGCCAGTTGTCCACCCAAAGAGAACCCAGTAAACCAGAAGGGTGCTGGACAACCCATTTTTTTAGCTGCGGCAGCAATACGAACAAAATCTTCTCCTTCGTATAAGCCGTCAGAAGTAAGTGTTGCAGACAGCTCGGCTGTTGTCCCATGGGCACGCCAGTCAAACAGAACTACGGCGTAATTTTGAGCAAATGCCTTGCGCCCCAATAGCCTCAGAAACCATTGATTATCCAAGTCGCCTGTAATCCCATAAGTTCCTATAATAGTACCTCGTGGGGTTTCAGGAATAGCAACAATGCCAAAAATTGGCACGCCTTCGGCACCGACAAAAATTTTCTTTTGGTAAAGCGGTTCCGGTTCAATAATAGTATTTTCCCAATTGCGACTGGCTCTCAAAGCAGTGTATACAGTCATTGATAAGCCCTTTTTTAACAACGCAGGGGGAGTGTAGGAAAGAGAATACATATTTACTTAGCCTGCTGGTGATGGAATAAAATCAGCATTAATCATTGCATCACCGAGATCGAAACCTTTCAAATTAATTGGTGCCAAACCATTATCAAGCAGAGTCTTGGCAAATTCCTCAGATATTAACAAGTCAGCACTACCCAAACTTATGTCCATCTCACTAATTTCCAGAGATTCGGTATTACTGATGTCGAAGATAATTAAATCATCAAGTAAACCGTCAACAGTATTTTTAACAAAGAAACCACTAGCGTCTTCAGATTGACGAGAAGGATCAAAACCAACGTCAAAATCTCCCAGAACAATATCGCCTAATAATGCACTACTAAG
This sequence comes from Xenococcus sp. MO_188.B8, assembly GCA_030065615.1. Taxonomy (GTDB): domain Bacteria; phylum Cyanobacteriota; class Cyanobacteriia; order Cyanobacteriales; family Xenococcaceae; genus Xenococcus. The sequence continues at coordinate 2,051 of JASJDR010000168.1, forward strand.
AGTAATAGTTCCTGTATGCTTTATTTCGCCAGAAATGGGAGTAAACCCATTTTCTTTAAGGAATAGAAAGTCGCTTTCCTCAATAATATCGAAACCGACCGCAAATTCATCAGATATTGGCTCTACCGTGCCATCGACACCACTTAAAGTTATTCCAGATAAAGAGAGCCGCTTAGTATCTAGATTAATACTAGTTGTGCCATCTTGAATAAGATGAGAATTAGGGTTCATTGTCTGCCTTTAATTTTAAATCAACTACAAAAATATATTTGGTTCTTCTAGAATGATCATAAAAAAATAATACAAAAAATCCCTTAAGTCTTTGCTGTGCAAAGCTTGCAAGACCACCAAAAGGCAATTTTAATAACAATCTATTTTTGTTTTGTTACACTAATTTACCTCATGAAAGATGGGAAAATTTTAGCTAAAAAAGATACAAATCTAGTCTAGGAGAGCCATATATTTGTACTTTGCGTACTAAATTTAGTTAAACGTAATCATTTGATTTTGTCAGTGGAAAAAATCAACATTTGAGAGCTAATTCGTGAAGTAAATCTTAAGGAAAATTGGTATGGACAATATTGGCATTTTTCATGAATTAATATCTAATTTTGACGCTAATTTAGAGCTTTGAGCATATGGTAAGTAATGAGTAACTGAGTCAATGCCAAAGGATAACTTTTTAGAGTTTCCCCCGTAGTGCTGATTATGGTTCCTACTTCTTGATTGCCTTCCAAACTACAAAATTTCCCTAAGTAGGGAACTTCGTTACATAACAATCTCTCTAATTCTCTAACCTGAGCCTGAGTAGCATGTCCATCAACTTCTAATACATCTACAGGTTTACTCATATCTCGATCTAATCCTAAACGAATTGCCGAGCCCAGATGATTCCCTTCGGCATTTAAAATATTAGTAAAGTCGGGATGGGGGATTGTGGGACGTAAAATTAAACGGACATTGAGTAGGAGATCATTTTGGGGAAATTCATTATTGGGAGGATAAAATGAGATGACTGCATCAGCCCATTTTCTTTGCGGACGAATAAAAGCTTCAGAATCAGGCTCTCTTTTTCTTAGTTGCTCCAATACTTGCTCGTCACTATAGCCTCGTTTGCGGGTATCCCGGTTGACTTTCCAAGATGTACGCAGCGATTCTGGAGGAGCCAGATAGGTTTTAACATCATAGCTATCCCTCATTTTTCTGGTGGAGTAACCAAGAAGCCCTTCGACAATAACGTATTTGCGGGGTTCTATATATTCAGGAGGATCGAAAGCACCAGTACTATGGTTGTAAATTGGTTTGAGAATTGCTTGTCCGTCACGCAATAAGTCTAAATGTTGTTCAATAATATCGAGATAGTTGCAGTCAGGATGCAAAGCGGAGATACCCATTTCTGCTCTTTGTTTGCGATCATAACGATGATAGTCATCAGTACAAATAACCGTAACATTTTCCTCGCCAAATACTTGAGCAATTCCTCTTGTCAAAGTAGTTTTCCCAGCAGCACTATCTCCGACAACACCAAGAATAATGGGACGTTCGCTCATAACTTTTTGTTAATTTAATTATAAATTCTATAAATATAGCTATTAGCCATATTACCAGTAAACTACCACTATTGAGTTATCTTTCAGGCTGGTCAGGGAGGCTCTGCCGTAAAAACAATGCATCGAACTATGCAATGCTAGTACCCATCGCATTTGGGGATAAACGACCTAAAGTAAATTGAACCTCCTAAGATTCCAGTCAAATTATCTGATTTGGTGATTAGAAATAGGGAAGATTTAGAAGCAAGGGGAGCATAGAAGACAAGGGAGTTACCTATGACCCTATCTACCTTCTCTTTAGTCCTTTAAATATTAAATATTATGCAATTCACATCAGAGATCTCCTTTTTACCAATCATCATCATCTTGTACTTGCTGTTTTTCTAATTGAGAAATTGCCAATTTGATGATTTTTTCAATATTGGGATCTGTTTCTTGATTAAGAGCAGTTTGTAAGGGCTCTAATAATTGGCGATCGCCTATTTTCATCAATGCTAAGGCTGCTATTTTACGGTTTTCTGCTTCAGCATTACTGAGTAAGGTCACTAAATGGGGAATAGCAGGTTGGTACTTGAGATTCCCTAAAACAGCAGCGGCTTCACTACGAACATTTTGTGAGGAGTCTTGAAGCGCATTGATAATGGACTGAAAACCCCGTTCTTCGGGATATTCTTCGACAATTTTAGCGATCGCCGCAACTACGGCGGCTCTAACTTCAGCAATCTCTGAGGTTACAGCTTGGTACAGTTGCTCTTTACCTTTAGCACCAATAAATGACAATGCCCAAGCCGCATGACCTTTGATCGTTTCATCACTTTCTGGAGCGGCTAAAATTTCTAGTAACGGGGGCACCGAAACCTCTCCCATATTGGCTAAAGCACCGATGCAAGAGTTTCTGACTACTTGATCTTCATCAGTGAGAAATGAATTAATGAGCACAGGAACAGTACTAGGATCACCAATAAGGTTGAGAGTTTTGCCGGCTGCTCTTTGTACCACTACATTAGGATGATGCTGTAAGGCGATCACTAAAAAAGGAACAGCTGGTTTCCCTACTTTCCCCAAAGCTTCAGCAAACCCCAGTCGCATCATTCCTCTGGTGTCTCCCAAACCTTCTACCATTTGTTTAATAATTTCAGTATCGCTAGCATCAAAACTATTATTTGCTACTTGAGGATTCACTTTGTGAAGTAAAGTATCAGCTTCTTCGTGAGTTAGCGGGCAAAAGTTATAAGTAGCTTGGGATGTATAATTTACCATAGTAATTTTTATATTGGGAACTTTAACTTGGGTATAGAAAGTAGAAGTTAATTCATGGAAGAGGAAGAGACTTTCAACCTCACTTCAGAAGAATTATACTTGATTGGGAATTGTGATTTCTCAAAAGATGAATTATGAGTTAAGTTGACCTGACAGCTCGTAGGATGAATCCTACGAGAGAAGTTACTCTTTCAGCAGCCAAAACCCAGCAAAAGATTCGGAATCGGGGGCTGATTGTACGGCGATAAAATGTACTCCTAGGGCCTTCTTTTTCCTAGCTTCAAATTCTTTGGCTTCTGAGAGCGTTTGGGGATTAGTCATGTTAGCCAAGATCCAACTGTCACTAGAACCTGTTTCGAGGCGTAATCTGGGGCGAGAAGTTATTTCTAGTTGTAAATAACCCATTTCTAGCCCAGACATCCAAGCAGCTAAGGGGTTAGCTCGGGGAGAGAAAAATATCAGTCCCGGAATTTGCGTTTCTGGAGTGACCTTGGCTAGGGATAGGGGGAAAGCTTCCCCAAAATTAATTTCCCATTCGGGCATTTCAGCAAAAGCTGAAGCTTCTAAACTGACAAAAGCCCAGCGATCGCTTTTATCGCCCCGCACCGCATCAGGAAGGGGAATTGCATTGAGGGGAGGATATTTGACTGATGCCGAATTAGCAGCTTTGGCATCATATCCAGTTTCTTGGGGATAAAATGATTCCATTCTGGTTTCTAACCATTGAGCCAAAGCATAGGTGCGACGACTGGGAATTGCAGCAATTCCTGCCTCTTCACAGGCTTTGATGATCATATTATTCATTTGGCGACGGAAGAAACGGATTTTGCGGGGTTTGACCCCTGCTTCGGCGATCGCTTTTTCTAGAGCTTCTCGTAACCAAAGGGAGTTAACTGTCTTGCTAGAACAATATTGAGCGTATCTAAATAGGTCATCTAGCGATCTCTCTGTACTGGTAGGGCTTTCACAAATTAAGACTTCCCAGACTTTTTTTTGGTTCTCGTCTAAAATTGGACGGGAATAATAATCTAATTCCCAAATAAGATTACTCATATTGTTTACTCAAAAGGTTTCTAGAGTAAATTTTAAGTTGAATAAGTAACTTTACCCAGATTTAAAAGTTGTAATTTTCTAATCCCTGCTCAAAAATTAGCTATGGCGATCGCAATATGCCCGACTTCATGACCCTTTGCCCCCGGCATTTGCCTGGTTTTAGCAAGATATACATTCTGATACTTGGTTGCTGATTAAGTAGCAAGTTTCGTAGAATCTAAATTAATTTGAGTTTTTCGGTCAGAGAGACCCCGCCTTTAAACGACGGGGCTTCCTCTAACTTCGTAAATATTTTTGAACTATATCAACAATTAATTCTTTTTTAACTGGTTTAACTATAAAACCATCTGAGTCAACTATTTTGGCTCGTATTCTATCTGCCAAATTATTTTTGACTGCTAACACAAATATTGGAATGTTCTCGAAAGCCGGAATTTTTCTAAGTTGACTACATAACTCATATCCATTAGTCACTGGCATTTTTAAGTCTAGAAAGATAAAATCTGGTTTCTTTTTTAAGAGGAGGGGAATTGCTTGTAAAGGATCTTGAATTCCTAAAAAACTATATCCCAGCTCAGTCAAAATCGCTTTAAAACCTTGACATACCAATGGACTATCATCAACACAAGCAATTACAGATTTTGATTTTTTGACTTGAGCAATCTTGGATAGATTAGATGGTTTGAGATAGGTTATCAAGCATGAAAGGTCGGTCTTGCGGTGATTGGCAACCCAGGAAAAAGTCATTGCTCCATTGTTGATAAAGGGAATTAAGGATTGAGTAAAAGGGATTAAATTTTGTTTAGTATGCCATGCTAAACACCGTAAACTTAATTTACCGTTAATCAAAGATAAAATCTGCGGATTAATTGTCAATTTGCCATCAATAACTAACAGCTCTGGCTGTTTGATTACAGGATAGAGATTAGGAGAATATTCGACTAAGTTAGCCCCAATCCATTCTTGAGCAAGTCTTTGGGCTTGGGCGATCGCGTCAAGGGGCTCAATTAGATTTAGAATTACCCCCAAACTCTCATCGGGAACAATATTATAAGAAAATTTATGATTTTCAATTGCACCATAAAACATGGCATCAAAAAAAGCTTCTATGGTAATACTAGTTACTAAATCTCCAATTTTTTCTTTGGCGAGCAGATTTTTTTCTTGCAGTTGGGCTAAAACTTGATACTCTTGTTGAGCATCTTGAACTGAAACGATCTGTTTGATGTCTTTAGATTTTAACTTAGAACAAAAAAGCTTAATATGTCTTTGCCATCTTTCCGCAGAATTGAGACCTCCAGATACCCAACTAATACGACCTAAACGAAAATATAATTTCCATTGCAGCTCCTTATTGTACTTTGTTCCAATAGAAAAACTACCACTAAAAAGCTCATTTTTTAGTTTTTGTAATTGAACTTGTAACTCTTGAGCGATGGAAATTGGATCTATTGCCAACATAATTTTTTTTTAGATCTTTGCTTGAGATCGGATGTTTATTATTGATTTATATATGTATTTATTTATACTCTTAAAAAGGATAAGTATACTTGTTAGTGTTCCCCAAAAATTAGGAAGAACAACAAAAGTATCAAGACGATCAAACCTAACACCTAACTTCGAAAACTTAACTTCTATCAACTCTAGGTAGTTTATTTTTTATAGCTATTGATCATGTTAGATATCGCTAAATTGGCAGGACAGCTTCCTGGGATTAGTCAGCATTTACAGAAAGAAGCCCTAGCTGCCCGTAATAGAATCGAACAAGCAGAAATAATCCAAAAACAAGCTTGTGCTCAGCAGCAACAACTAGTAGCAGATCTGAATAATTGGCGCGATCGCCTACTGTTTGCGGTTGCTACTCCCGTAGAATCTTTAGATAGCTGCATTGATATTCCTGCCCCTCCCTATAGTCATAGCGTCTTTGCTAGTGATGGTTCTCAAATTTCGCCTTCCCATCACGAAATAGTTTATTGTTATCTAATTAATGTAGGTCGGGTGATGCTTCATTATGGGCAAAGTTTACACCCTTTGCTCGACAGTTTGCCAGAAGTTTTCTATCAAGAAAAGGACCTTTATATCTCAAAACAATGGGGCATTCAACTCAGTGAATGGATGGGTTATCGTCGTACTGTCTCCGAAGCAGAAATTCTGGCGGAAATGGCTTGTCAGTGGGTTTTGCCTCCAGGTTCCCATCAAAATATCCCTAACCTAGCGATGGTCGATGGCTCATTAATTTATTGGTTTCTTCAGGATTTACCCCTAGAAGCGAGAGATCAAATATTAACACCGATCCTAGCAGCCTGGGAACAACTTAAAGAAACTAAAATTCCTGTGATGGGTTATGTCAGCGCTTCCCGCAGCATTGAAGGCATTAATTTTTTGCGCTTACAAGCTTGTCCCCATGAAAATCCTAATTGCGTGGTGAACTGCGGTGATTTAGAAAAATATCCCTGTCAGAAAATCGAGCCGCTACGAGATGCGACTTTTTGGTCCCATCGGTTGCAACCTGGACAGAGAAGTCCATTATACCGCAGTGGTTTACGCGTGCTCGAACTCTATGACGAATCGCAACGCATTTATTTTTGTTATGTTCATGTCGGTTCGGAAGTGGCGCGCATTGAGCTTCCTGCTTGGGTGGCAGAAGATAGCAAATTATTAAATCAATCTCTGAGTATTATGTTGGGCCAAGTTCATAAAGGTTATGGTTATCCAGTTGCTCTGGCAGAATCCCATAACCAAGCGGTTGTTAGAGGCAGCGATCGCGCTCGTTTTTTTGCCCTTCTCGAACAACAGCTAGTACGTACTGGACTGCGCAATGTCGGGATTTCTTATAAAGAAGCCAGAAAGCGAGGTAGTGTAGCTTAAAACTGACTATTATGACTACTTGCTATCTTCTCTAATTCTTTCATTATCAGGACGATCTCCAATACTTCTATTTGAAGGATTGTTATTTTGATTCAACTGCTGCAAAATCTGACCTAATTCTTGTTGATAGCGTCCGTATTCAGCCCAATTTCCTTGACGTAATGCCTCTTGCGCTAGTTGATAATTTTCCAGAGCAGATTTGATCAGGAGCGTATCTTGATCAGTTAAGGGACTAGGGACTCGCTGCTCGACTGGCTTGGTTCCAAAGATAGCTGCCAGAGATTGTTCGAGGTTTTTCTCCATGACCACGGCTTTGTCATAGGCAACAATCACCCGCTTTAATTCTGGTAACTCCCCTTGTTCGGCCCGCAGATAGACAGGTTCAATATAGAGTAACGACTGCTCGATGGGAATGACCAATAAATCTCCTCGAATCACCTTAGAACCGGCCTGACTCCAGAGGGTAAACTGCTGGGATATTTTTGGTGTTTGGTCGATCCGAGCCTCAATTTGCCTCGGCCCATAAACCAATTTTTGTTTAGGAAAACTGTAGAGTAGCAATTTGCCGTAGTCGTCACCATTGGAACGAGCGGCCATCCAAGCGATCATATTATCCTTTTTGGCAGGGGTAAAGGGCAAAATCAGCATAAATCCAGTGGTTGACTCTCCCGGCAATTTCACCATCAGATAATAGGGTTCCATCACTAGCTCTTGATCTTCATAGATTTCCCGAGGAAAGTCCCACAGATCCTCCCGATTGTAAAATACCTCCGGATCGCTCATGTGATAAGAGAGATACATCTGTGCTTGCAGTTTAAACAGATCTAGAGGGTAGCGAAAATGGGCTTTAATTTCCGGGGGAGTTGCTTCTTGGGAAATAAACAGATCGGGAAATATCCGCCTATATGTGGCGAGAACGGGGTCGTCTTCATCGACGACAAAAAACTGTAATGTGCCATCGTAGGCATCAACTACTACTTTCACCGAGTTACGGATATAGTTAACCTGACTGTTTCTGGGTAGAATATCTGTTCCCACAACGGGCTCAGAATAGGGATAGCGATCGCTTGTTGTGTAAGCATCGATAATCCACTGTAATTTGCCGTTAATTACTGTCAGATAGGGATCTCGATCAAAGCGCAAAAACGGCGCGACATGATTAACCCGTGCTTGAATCTGGCGATAGTAATGGATTCGGGACTGATTAGTGAAATAGTTAGAGATTAAAATCTGAAGACTACCAAAATCGTAAGCATAGGCTAGTCTCCGCCCCAGCGAAGATAGGGGCACACCTCCTTGACCATCGTAGTAAGTAAAGGAATTGGCATCTCCCAGAGGATAGTCAAATTCAGGAGTTGTCGTCCCGGTAAAAATATAATGATTGGTTTCTTCCCCATAATAGATTGCAGGCTGGGTAAGTTTTAAATCTACAGTGGAGACCGGGGGAATATTTTTGAGATAGAGTTCCGGTAAACCATCACTAGTAAACCGATTGACTGGACTCATCACCAAGCCATAACCATGGGTATATTTGAGTCGCTGATTGACCCAAGTTTGAGCTTTGGGGGGTACTCGATTAAATGCTAGTTCCCGTGCTGCCAGCATGACCTGTTGATAGTCTCCGTTGAGCACATAGCGATCCACATCCACATCCCGAAATTTGTAATATAGACGGATTTCCTGGAGTTGCCGATAGGTATTGAGTAAGGGGCGGTAGTCCAACAAGCGAATATTATCAATCGTCGCTTGATTGTTAGCTAAGGACTGACGGCTAAGTTGAGTCTCAGCAGCATAATTCTGACGCTGCACATCATCCAGGTGATAAGCAGCCTGGGTAAATTTTATACTATGTTCGATATAGGGTTTTTCTTTCGCCAATTCGTTGGGATTGACGAGGAATTGCTGCATAGACCAGGGGTAAAGATAATTAACCAACAATAAAATAACGAAAAATAAGCCGATGCCAGTTAGGGGCATAGTAAGCCTCTGTTGCTTAATCGAGACCATTAGGAGAACCGCTACCAGCACGGCTAAAATTCTCAATAATTGGTAAGCCCAAAGTTTGGCATGAACATCGGTATAGCCAGCACCAAAAACTACTCCAGTCGCCGAGTAAAGTAATTCATAACGAGCTAGCCAAAAACCCCAGGCAACTAACAGGGCGATCGCTGATGCGAGTATACTCAAATGAATTCTGGCCGACTGATTGATTTTAATTCTAGACCTCGCAAGGCGAGTCGAAGCATACCGCGACGGGAAAATCCTGGAGAACGCCCCGTTGTCACCATAGACTAGAACTGAAGTCATAACTGCTAATAGGAGCAAACCCCAGAGCCAGTAATAGATACTCTCATAAAAAGGTAAACGAAATACATAAAAGCTAAGATCTTGCCCGAAGATTGGATCACTGCTCTGGAAGGGAATAGAATGCCGATACTTTAAAATGGTCTCCCAGGAGGCCATGCTAGAGAAAGCCGCGATTAATGATACGACACTAATCAAAATCAAGACCGTATAATTAACAGCTTTTATACTGTAAACTTTTCGACCACTATTGAGCTTTAAAGGCAAGAGGCTTCGAGGCTTGTCTCTAATTGCCAGTCGATAGTTAGCCCATAAAAATAAAAAATAGACAACAAAGGTGACAGCCCAAATCAGAATTTGCCAAGTCAGCCGCGTCCAGAAAACCTGAGTAAAACCTACCGCATCAAACCACCAGACTTCCGTGAGTAGATGGACTATGGTAGATAAAGAAAATCCGATTACTAACAACGAAATAGCAAGCTTGATACAAGTTAGGGAAAGTTTCATCTCTGGATGGGCAATATTTTCATTATCTTGGGACAAGGGCCTAGATTTTTAGTTGTCATTGTGCGGAAGCAAAAGCCTCGCGAATTAATATATAAACTTTTATAAAAAAGTTGTTTTGGGATAGCACTCGCTCCATAATCTTATTAATTTAGGAGGCATCCTCCCAATCACTTAACAATTCATGCGTTTGTTGGCGCGGCACATTATTAGGTGATACTTGGGGATTTCCTATGGATATAAGAGGCTTAGAGCGATTTTGACCTTTGATGGATTTTTGCTTCTGGGGTCTGGAATTTTTGTGGATAGTTTTCATAGTACTCACCTTCCTCTCTTAAAGCTCACAACTAAGTCACTTTATTTTGAGAATAGAACAATAATTTGAAGAACCTGTGAGGAATTTTGAACCAGTAGCCAAGATTTAGTGCGTTATTTCTTTTATAAACCCGGTCTTGCTTGAAAAATGAAGTTTTTTCTCAAAATAAAATAGATTCATTTAAAGAAGAGAACCATAAAGAGAAAAGATGATTTGGTGAGATAAATTAAAGACATAAGATATCTAATAACACCCATGTAAAGCTACCAGCGAAAGTCCATTAGTTACATAAGATTCAAAAAAATGATTGAAATTGTTAAAGCAGATCTTAGTTTACCTGTACATTCAGAAGCTATGGTTCAATTACTGGATATGTATGCGCTCGATCCAATGGGAGGTGGCCAGGGACTGTCCAACTATGTTAAGAAAAATCTTCCAGTAGAGCTGGCAAAGAGAAAATCGGCTCATGTTGTACTCGCTTTTGTCGATGCCCAGCCAGCAGGACTTCTTGTGTGCTTAGAAGGATTTTCAACATTTGCATGCAAGCCATTATTGAATATCCACGACATTATCGTTGCTTTACCATACCGCAGAAGAGGCTTGTCCAAACTACTGCTAAAGAAAGCTGAAGAGATCGCATTAGATTTGGACTGCTGTAAACTAACGCTAGAGGTATTAGAAGGAAACCAGGTTGCTCAATTAGCATATAAGGCGTTTGGATTTAGTGGCTATGAGCTAAATCCCCAGATGGGCAAAGCATTATTCTGGGAGAAGAAATTAGGAGAGGATCTCAAATAACTTAATTTACACTTGGAATAATTTTGGTAATTTTAGGACTTCGCCCACACAGTTCCCAACAGAAGTAAAATTAGTTATCAGAAATAACAACAAGAGCAACAAGAAAAAAACGATTTTGTGCACCTATTATGGGGTAACTAATTTTATATTTGCTAACGATTGGGTTAATTTAAAGCTCATATATTTCAAGGGGTAAATCATCTGGATCTTTAAAAAAAGTAAAGTTTTTACCTGTTAATTTATCAATTCTAATTGGTTCAACATTGATTCCCTTTGATTCTAAATCAGCAACAGATTTATTGATGTTTTCTACTTCAAAAGCTAAATGTCTTAATCCACAATTTTCAGGATTACATCTTGGGGCAGGAGCAGGAAAAGAGAAAAGTTCAATCATGTCATTATTTCCTACTCGTAAATCTAGTTTATAAGAGTTTCTGTGTGCTCTAAAAGTCTCATTAATGATAGGAAATCCTAGAATTTTTGTATAAAAATATTTAGATTTTTCGTAATCAGAGCAAATAATAGCTATGTGATGAATTTTTTTGATTTCCATGTCTATAATCCTTTACTTTACTGATTTTGGCAATGCTTGTTGCGAATTAGCTTAATAGTCAACTACCAACTCTCAACTTTCTCTACCTAGTGTTATATTCTTTCGTTACTCTTGCCAGTTCTTATTTAATCGAGCGTGGCAATTTTAGGGAAAACGAACTCATATCAGTCATCTTTCTATCATCCGAATTACTTCTATAGCAATAAAATTTTATTCCCAAACGCCGCTGATGCGACACCGTAATCACGTCGGCTAAAGGTAACAATTGTATCAAGCTGATCATTAAATCACCATTTCTCAAATCATCTCATCATTAGGTCTCGTAATTAGTTTAAATATAAAATTTTATAACTCAATACATCTGTCTTACTTAAAATCTGAGATGATACCTAATGAGTAAATATTAAAAAAACGAATAGAACAAGGCTTAGAGCTTGCAGCTAGTTATAACTGAGAACTGGTAGAAAAAAACATGGAATATCAGGAATATCAAAAGATCTTAGTTGCTCTAGATTCCTCATCTATGAGTCAAACAGTATTTCGACGTGGGGTAGTAACTGCCAAGCAAAACAATGCGTCTCTAATGCTATGCTATTGTCTTACCTCCGACAGCCCCTTCTGGGTTCAACCTACTTCCTACCATAGTGAAACTACTGAAGATTTTAAGGAAAGATATCAAGAAAGCCTAGAAAAAGCTAACCAGTGGCTAGCTGAATATGTAAACAAAGCCCAAGAACAGGGCATTGCTACCGAATTAACTTGCCAAGTTGACAAACCCGAACATCTGATTTTAGAAATTGCCAAGAATTGGGAAGCTGATTTAATTGTTGTAGGACGCCGGGGACGCAGAGGTTTAACAGAAATATTCCTTGGAAGTGTCAGTAATTACATCGTTCATTACGCTCCCTGTTCGCTGCTCATAGTTCAAGATGAAGGCTCTTCTTGATATTATCGTAGAGTATCAGAATGAGGTTTGGATAATAGTTATAGTATCTGTATTTGGTACCCCCTCAAAATTTGGGGACTAGATAGTTATTCTGAGATTCAAGAACCATTATCCTTCACCAGTATGAAGAATTGCCGTGTTAAACGAGAACTTGACTTTTAACCAAACTGACAAAATTAGAAAGGATTTGTAAGCCAGTATCAGAAGACTTTTCAGGATGGAATTGCACCGCCATGAGATTATCTTTTGCGATCGCAGCTGCCACTTTTTGTGAGCCATGAGTTACGGTTGCGGCACAAACAGAATTATCGAGTGGTTCTACATAATAAGAATGAACAAAATAAACGTAAGCACCAGGAGCTATTTCTTGCCATAAAGGACAGTCTGGTTGAGAAAATTCTAATTGATTCCAACCCATATGGGGAATAGTGATTCCTGGTTCACTTTTGAAATGTTTTACCATTCCAGGAATAATTCCTAAACCGGCTTCTGTTCCTTCTTCTGAACCATCAAACAGAATATGTAAACCCAAGCAAATCCCCAGAAAAGGCTTGCCAGACGCGATCGCATTTTTAATGGGTTCTGCTAAGTTACGTTCTCGAATATGTTGCATGGCTGGATCGAAAGCACCTACTCCAGGTAACACTACCGCATCGGCTTGGGCGATATCCTCTGGTGAATCAGTTACATTAGTTGTTGCTCCTGCTTTTTCTAATCCCTTACAAGCAGAATGTAGATTTCCCATATCGTAGTCAATTACTGCAATAGTCGCCAAGTCCCACCTCTTTATCGTTATTTCTTAAGTTAATTATAGAACTCATTTGGGATCTGCAAGATCAGGGAAGCTATGCTGATTATTATAATCATCAATCTATGCATTAATCAGTTAAGCCTCCCCATCTCTCATCCTTTTTTGAACTTAGTTTAAAGAATCGATAAAAGCATCATCAATTTCATAACCAAATAGTTTAGCGAAAGACTTCAGACGAAAATTACTATAAATATCTCTTTCTTTTAACCAATCAGATAGGATGAATATTTTTTGCATCACAAAGATTTCTAAAGCTTCAGGATTATAAATAATACCTTCACTGCGACTAAACTGATGGGGAACTATCATCGCACTATAGCGCGCTAATTCCCCTGATTTCCAATCTAATAAAAAAGGCAGCCAAGGATAGGTGCCATCTACACGCACAAACCAGAGTCTAATCTCAGGAACTTCAGATAATTCTCTAGGATCTGTGGCTGACAATTGATAGTTGATTGTAAATTGTAGTTGTTGTTCATATTCTGCGATCGCTTTATTAGATGGCAATTTCGCGATCGCTTTTTTGATAGGAGATAGATCTAAACTATCAATAATATTTGTATCCAGGGTAATATTGACAGTCATTCAAATGTTTCCTCTTTATTTAATAATTAGGAGCAAGACGTACTTTTAACGTTATGTTAATATGAAGTTGTAATGAGTATGTATTAGTCTAGCAGCCTCATCTATGAAAAAATCAGAGGCCAACCTCAAACCAATTACTTCCTTTGATGAAGCGATCGCTCGTTGCCAAGAATTGGGAATGCGAGTCAGTCGCCAAAGACGCTATGTCTTAGAATTGCTATGGGAAAAACAGGAACATCTGTCCGCCAGAGCAATCTACGATCTTTTAAATCAAGAAGGAAAAGCTATCGGTCACACGTCAGTTTACCAAAATCTTGAAGCATTATCAGGTCAAGGAATCATCGAATGCGTAGAAAAGTCCGACGGTAGGCTCTACGGCAATATTAGCTACTCTCACAGTCATGTTAATTGTCTAGATTCTGACAAAATAATTGATGTTGATGTTGTCCTACCTGAAGATTTACTCCAGAAGATTGAAGCGCAGACAGGGGTTAAAATCACTGACTATCGTATTGACTTCTTTGGATACAAAGAATAGTTCCCTTAATCCCAATTATTGTAAAGAAATATTACGAAACGCATAAAACCCAAAGTTTCTTCCTAAGTAATAAGTGGAGAGTTCAAATTCTGATCAGAACCACTACTTTATTTCCCATCTTGGTAAGTGGTTCTTTTTTTTGTCTTGAAAATTGGGTAATGGGGAACTTCCCTTTATATCTTGAAGAAAGTAGTAGAGCGATCGCTTTTAGCTCCATTGATCGGTAATTGATTCGGTATGTAGTGCGAGCATATTGCTCGCGATCGAGACCCTCATAAGCTAATCCACATTTAGCTTGCATATTTTTAAAGAAAGCGACGGGAATTCCCATTCCCTTCAGGGAATAGGGATGAAAGTCGCGTGAGTCGAGAGGTTCGATGCCGACGGTCGCTCAAATCATTCTGAAGAAGCTTCAGAATGCGCGACCTCTCGAAGAC
>JASJDR010000028.1 GCA_030065615.1 Xenococcus sp. MO_188.B8
TGTTTGGCAAGTTGACGAGCGATAAAAATCAGGAATTTGGAACTTTCCTGGTTATTTTCATGCGCCATAATTGTCGCCACCTGCATAATGGTTTTGACTAAATCGGCATCAATCAAGTCCGCACTAGCATCTAACTGTTTGGCTCTTTTGGGTGGGAGAAAAGGAGCGTAAAAAGGGTAAAGAGTATGCTGTTGAATCAGATTCTCTACGGTAATTGATGATAATGGCGATAAGTTATGAACCAGGTTATCCAAGCCACTGGGTAAATCTGCGATCGCAGTAATAGTTCGAGAATTGAATAATTCTTCAATAATTAATTTGGGGCTTAAGTTACCACTTCGGATCTGATAACGAGCGGTCTCGCTCCGCGAGGCACTTCGTGATCGCGCTACAAAGTAACTCGCCTGGGTAAAGTTTCGGGAAAAATCCAAGCATTTGATTTGAGATTAATTTTGTAAGATGTAGAGAAAACGCGAGAGGTTTGCTCATTCTTCGCGATCGCTTTCCTATTCGATTAATGCGCTCACGTAGCGATCAGCAAAGCTGTCACTACGTATGTTTTAGCTACCATTGCTGACTGATAAATCTATGCTTTCCAATATAATCGCGTTAGCAAGTCTCAATCATACGAAGAAACATAACAAAAAGATCAATCATGATAAATTCATATAAAATATAGTAAATAGATGGTTTTACTGTATTGATGAAGAAAATTCTTATTCTTGAAGCAAACCCACAAAGAGACCTCAAATTAAACGAAGAAATTCGTGATTTACAAAATGTCATTGAGCGATCGCAAAGTGAACGAAAGTTCGAAATAAAAATATCACCAGCATTACGTTCAAGCGATCTACAAGAAGCAATTTTACGGTTTGAACCTAACATTATCCATTTCTGTGGGCATGGGACAGTAAAAGAGGGATTGGTATTAATAGACAAAAAACTTAATACTGAAGTACTGTCAAGTTTATTTGAACTTTTTAAGGAGCATCTTGAATGTGTAGTCCTTAATGCTTGTTATTCTGAGATTCAAGCTGATGCGATAAATAAACATATAAAATATGTTATTGGGATGAATCAGGCGATACGAGATGATGCAGCGATCGCTTTTTCTATAGGTTTTTATCGTGCTTTAGGTTATGGGCGCTCTTTTGAGGATGCCTTTAAGTTTGGCAAGAATGCGATTCAATTGGCGATTGGGGATAGTTCAAAAAGTAGAAATGCGATCGCTGAAGATATGAGAAAGCTTGTAGCAATAGATGATGCTTCGGAAACTCTCATTACTCAAGAGCATTTGAAACCGGTGTTTAAAGTAAATTCAGATATAATTTTGCCTGAGCCTTTACCATCAACACCGATAGTTAATGAATTCAACCAAATTCAAATTGAAGAGTTACAAGAAGACATGGAGATTCTCAAAGTAAGATATCAAGCTATTAAGGGGCAAATTAGAGAAGGTATAGATGCCGAACAAATAACAGTACTGAAAACTCGCCTTAACAAAATAATTTCTGAAATTAATGACAAGAAAGATGAAATAAGAGTATTAAAGCAAGATAATGATTAACTGTGAAACTATATTTAAATTTTATGAATTAAGTGATTAATGGATGAATTCGACCAAATACAAATTTAAGAGTTAACAAAAGATATAGAAATTCTTAAAGCAAGATATCAAGCTATTAAGAAGCAAATTAGAGATGTAATCGATGCCGAACAAAAAGCAGTACTAGAAACTCGTATCAAGAATATAGTTGCTGAGATAAATAGCAAAAAGAATCAAATCATAATCTTAGTAAAAAAAGACCAAGATTCATGCAATATTCGTTCTAATAATCAAAGCGAATCAAATAGTAAATCAAAGATAAATTATAGTTTTTTAAAAAATCAATTAATGAATTTAGATTATCATGATCAAAATCGTCCTTTTGAAGATTTTTGGATTTCTGAAAATAATTATTCAATTGGCTCTTTTTTGATTCATGGAGGAAGAAAAGGATGCCATAAATGGTTAATAAACCAATTATTAATTCAAAATTTCCCAGATGATACTACGACCAGCAAAAAACTAATTATTACTGTTGAAAGAGAGACTTCCATAGATGAATTATGGAAAAAATGTCTCAAATTTTATTAAAAACTAGCTGTGCTACACCAACAGAATTAATACAATATATCTATGATCAATGGCGAACAAAAACGGTAATCTTAGTTTTCTACCATTTAGAAAAATTAGATAAAAGTGAGCCTAAAAAGCTACTTCAACAATTTTGGCATCCTTTAGTTAAACTGATTCAAAAACATCCAGAAGATTGTTTTTCATACTTAGTAATGTTCTTCGTCAATCATGCTAGCTGTTCTAATGAATGGGACATTCAATGTCTTGAAACTTTAAATACAAAAGATATTAATAAGCCAATTATGTTGGAGCCTATAAAAAAATTTCCTGAGATTTTAATTAAAAATTGGATTCGCCAAAATAGGCTTAATTTTCCTAAATTAATTTCAGAAGTTGCAGAAATAGATATTATTGCAAAAGATATTTGGGAAGATAGTTTTGAGGGAATGCCAGAATTAGCAATTGAAAAAATTTGCAATAGATGTGGAACTAGCTTTTATGATATATCCCAATTATTAGAAATATGAATCACTAGATTTATGAATCAGCAACAACTTAAATGGAACTTGGAATATACGGGAAAAGTAAATCCTTCGCCAGAAGATAGAACTATTTATTTTTATGGTCAGCCTTTAGAACCTTATCTTCCTAGTGAAGAATTATTAGAGTCAGTAAAATTAGCTATAGCCTTAAAGAGACCATTATTAATTATGGGAGAACCTGGTTGTGGTAAAACGAAATTAGCTAGAGCAATCGCCTATGAATTTACTATAAATAATCAAGAATTACTTAACTCTTTAGAGTTAAAAGAATGGCCTTATGAAACTTGGTATGTAAAGTCAACTAGTAAAGCAAAGGATGGACTTTATCTTTATGATGCGGTTGCCCGTTTAAGAGATGCTCAATTAGCAGGATCAAATCAGCTAAATCCAGATGAACTGAAACAGCTTAAAAACCCTACGCAAAAAAAGTATATTAAAATAGGAGCTTTGGGGAAAGCATTTCAAAATCCAATTCCTACCGTAGTTCTAATTGATGAAATTGATAAAGCAGATATCGACTTTCCTAATGATTTGTTATTGGAATTAGACGAAAAAAGATTTTTTATTGAAGAAACAAGTCAAGAAATCCCCGCAAAAGATCAAAAGTTAGCCGAGCCAATCATCTTAATTACTAGCAATAATGAACGTAACTTACCAGAAGCATTTTTACGCCGTTGCTTTTTCCACTATATCAAGACGCCAAATAAAAATACTTTAATTAAAATTATTAAGGCTCATTTTGGTGAATTACCTGAATTAGTAACCAGGCAAGCTAAAGATCAAGAAGTCAAAGAAATTGTGGAAGAGATAGTAGAACGATTTATTGCACTTCGTGATTCTATAAATAGGGGTAGTGGTAAGCAAATAAGTACTAGCGAGCTACTAGACTGGGTTCAAGCTTTGTTATTATCACCAGATGATATCAATAAAAAACTCGAAGCAGGAACTCCTTTTCTGGGATCTTTATTAAAGACTCATGATGAATTTATACGTTACAATCAAACTCAAAGAAGATAGGTTCAAAGCGATTTAATTAAAATTAATGATTAATTATTAACACAAGTTAACTAGTCGTGAAAACACAAGATAAAAATCTAATTGAGCTATTTTGGGGATTGCAAAAAGCAGGTTTGCCTCTTACTCTTCAAGACTATTATCTCCTGGCTGAAGCTTGGAAAGCTGGCTTTCAACCCCAAGATTTTGAGCAATTGCAAGTCTTGTGTCGCCGTTTATGGGTTAAATCTTTAGCGGATCAACAAAAATTCATAGACTATTTTAAAAAATATGAAAAAACCTGGTCAGATATTTCACTACAAGATTCAATATCGGAATTTATTCAAGAGCAAGATGCAGAGAGTGAAGAGCAACAACATACAAAAACAGACTTAGACATTGACATATCCGAACAAAAACAGAATAAAACAACTCCTGAATATAAAAAGTTAAAAAATAACGGAAATGAAGTAGGGCAAGCTGTACCTACTTTACCCCCCAACAAAAAAATTCCTAGTGGTAGATTTAACCTCAATCAAAACTATTTTCCACTTAATTTACGTAACCTAAAGCAAGGATGGCGATATCTACGAACGCCTCAAAGACAAGGTGCTGCTAAGGAGTTAGATTTACGAGCAACTATTAAGCAGGTTAGCCAACAAGGAATTTTTCTTGAACCTGTTTTACGTCCAAGTCTATTAAGTAATACAGAGTTGGTGTTATTGATAGACCAAAGTAATTCGATGATGCCTTTTGCTCCTTTAGTCAAACAACTAAATAATGCCGCTCTTAATGAAGATCATCTAGGGGACACGAAGGCTTACTATTTTAGTAATCTTGTCCAAGATAGTCTTTATCTGGATTCTGACCTACTTAAGAAACAATCTTTATCTCAAATCCTGACTCAATTACGCTCAAACCGTACTGTAGTAGTTATTATTAGCTGCCCGTGGGGGTTTTAACCCTCGAAGAATTGTTTTTACAGAAGATTTTTTACAACAAATCCAACCTAATGTCAGACAAATAGCATGGCTTAACCTTCTTCCTACAAGCCATTGGCGAGGCAATACAGCCGAAAGAATTGCGAGAGCAATCCCCATGTTTCCTTTCACTTTTGCAGGATGGCGGGATCTGATTAGTCAACTTAAGGGAACAGCTAAACTCGCAGGTGGTTATCATCCACGACTAGAGGGACAAGGCAGTAAAACAATCGATCTTGAAAGTTTAGAACATCAATTGCGAGACTTAATTCCCGAACAAGATTCTGAACAATTTGGAGAGCAAGAGGATGACTTATATCGCTATAAAAGTGCAGTTCGTAATATTCTAGGTTGGGCGAAACAAGGAGAAAATTATCTTCATTTGGCATATCATGCTGCTTTTCCTTTGGCTCTTACTCCAGATCTACTACATTATTTACACGCTAATTTTTCCCTGGATAGTCCTTGGTATGCAGTAAGTAAACTGTTGCTTTCTCCTTTGTGCCATCTCGCAGGTTATCAACTTTATGAGATGGACAGCACGGTGCGTCATTTGTTACTGAAATTGCTCAAAGAGGATAAAAAATTTGGGGATAAAAGACTAGAGCAACTATCTGATGCTTTACTTTTTTATATTCAGCAAGGATTATCCCAAGAAGAATTATTAGTTGAAAGCGAAGATTTAGGAGAAAAACCCGAATGGATTGCTCTTGCATATACTAAACCCAATGAACTAGCTAAACAATTAGCCTTAGCTTTGCAACAAGCTTACGGAAATGATAAAGCAGAACTAATACGACGTTCTTCTTTGACAGCAACTTTTGCCGAACCTTTAGCCATAGCAGGATTTCAACCATTGTTGACCTATTCTAAGGGAATAAATCGCTCATTAAGGGGCTACGAATCAGGTGCAAAAGAGTTATTAGGGGAGCTTGATAGAGATTTTGATATTGAAGGCATTAAACTAACCAATCCTTATGGGAAAAAGGTAGTTCTTGATTATTCCCCTCCAGAACATACTTTCGTAATTAACGACATTAACAGTGAAGCAATTTTACAGCATGAATTTATTCACATTTCTCCATACAAAGGGTTGAAAAGATTTAATGCTAAGGATAAAGACTTCTTTTTTGGTCGGGAGCGGCTGATTAAGAAACTTATTCAAGCAGTAAAACAAAGTAATTTGCTTTTGGTTTTAGGGGCATCGGGAAGTGGAAAATCTTCTGTCGTGAGGGCGGGAGTGATTCCTCAGCTCGAAAGTTTATCAGAAACAGCATATCAATCTTGTTTGTTTACTCCTAACCGAAATCCTTTTATTTCTTTTCATCGCAGCTTGCTAGATCCAGAAGAAGATATTTTTAACATGTCAGAAGTGAAGTTTGTCCTGGAAGGCAAAAGTGATACTTTAAGCAAAACTGCTGATCTCCTCAAAAGCAAAGATTATAAGTGGTTGATCTTTATTGATCAGTTTGAGGAATTATTTACTAGTTGCTCGAATCTGCAAACTAGAAGCAATTTTATTCAAGGGATTGTTGATATTACTCAAGATAACGATCAATCAGTCAAGGTTATCTTAGCAATGCGATCAGATTTTTTAGAAGAATTGGGTGCTTATCCTGAATTTGCCGCAATTGCCGAAAAAAGTATTAACTTGGTTGCTGAGATGCAAACTGAGGAATTACGTCAAGCGATTGAACAACCCGCAGCTAAACATGGCGTTGTCTTTGAATTTGGTTTAGTGGAGGAAATTATTCAAGATGTCCAAGGACAAGCAGGTTCTTTACCTCTGTTGCAATATACCTTGGATTTACTCTGGCAAGATAGCGATCTTACTGAGCGAACTTTAAATATTGCTACTTATCGTAAATTGGGTGGTGTGAGTGGCGCATTACAAAGACATGTCAATCACATTTATCAGCAATTATCCCCAGAACAGCAATTAGCTACGAAACAAATCCTGCTGAGATTAGTTGATGTTGTTGCTTTGGAGCAGTCAGAGGTTATGAGAACAGCAGTCAGTCGCAGGGCATATAAATCAGAGTTTACTGAAACCCAAGCAGAGACGGTTAATTTACTAATAAATCAAGACATACTGGTAAGTGATGATCGAAGGGAGGACGGACAGGCAACGGTAGAGATTGCCCATGAAGCTTTACTGACATCTTGGGCAGAATTAAAGGATTGGATTAGCGATACTCGGAATGCGATTGCTCTTAACAATCGCTTGGCAGAGGATGCAGCTCGTTGGCATGGGTTAGCTCGCGAACATCCGGAACGAGCTAATGAGGAACTGTTGACTGGTTCTAAATTAGAGAAAGCGATCGAGTTAAGAAAAGATGGTACTTTTGATGTTGTTCTTGGTGGTTTAAGTGATTTAGTTAATAATTTTATCGATGCAAGTGTTGATTGGCGTGAAAGAAAAATTCAACAAGAATTAGCAGTAGCCCAAAAATTAGCTGAAGCTGAAAAAAGAGCCAGAATTGAAGCTGAAAAAGCTAAAAAAGGTTTTAATTTTCTCAACTTTTTCAAGAGATCTTAAAATTGAATTTAAAAAATCATGCCTGATCAAGTACAACTTCGCCATTCTGGACAAAATCATCTACAATCACCTGTCGCCTCTGATTAATCGAAGATAAGAAATAGTGATCGCTAAAATTTCCCAAGCCGAAAACGTTTTTCGTATTGTATAATTATATTAGCTTAAATTTAAACAAGATAATATACTATAAGTCAAATATTTGTAGAGTAACAATAAAGTTGGAAACTTACGGCGCTTCAAAATATCATTCTAGTGTTAACAAAATTCAATACTGAAAAAATAAAGTTGGAAACTAACCTTTGAACAGTCCTTAATTGATCTGATTTTTAGGATAAAAAAGTTGGAAACTTTCTTAGAACCAATACAGGCTAAGCCTTACGAGACTTATACTTTTCCTACAGATATAATATTATCCTAGATTTTATCTATTTAGTATCTGGCAAAAGCTATTGTTATTTATTCTGAGATCTTGAATCTCTTCGGGTCTGATTCCTCACCCCTTAGGGTGTAAGTTTAAGAATATATAGTGCGTTCCGAAGGAAAATTTCCGTAACGCCCTGTCTGCTTGCAGTGGGGATAGAAATTGTAGTGCTTCGCTTCCGATTTTTTACTAACGGGACTTTGGCAAAAAATAATGATAAATAAGCCTTTATCAAAGAAATTTAATTAGATGATTCTCTTCTAATTGCTCTCAATCTTTCTTGCAAAGGTGATGGAGGAGTATTATTCCTCATTGCTTCAACCCAAGCTCTAGATTCTGCCGTATGTCGGTCAATTTCTTCTTTATGGTTATAGTAGTACGCCATAGCTGCATGAACTGATGCTGGAGATAAACTATACTCAGAAGCAATTTCTTCTAAAGTTTCACCCATTTCTAGGTGTAACTGAGCAATGGTCGCCACAGGCATTCTCGTTCCAACAATTCGTGGCTTGCCACTACAACAGTTAGGGTCTATAGCGATGTGCTTTTTAGGAACCCAAGGCATAAGAATTAATGAGTCTAAATAATATATCTACTACTCAACAGTAACACTTTTCGTCATGATGATCTGTATTAGCCTGCGACATTGCAATTAGCGAGATTTGTAAAGTAATGGAAAAAATTGAAAACTTTAAATGGCATCATGTGATCGCTTTTTGGGTAATTTTAAGTTGAATCAAGAACAAACATAAAATACTCATCTACCAATCTGATAATGCTAGTGTGTTGACTCTGAAATACTTAGATCCCTATATGAAGCTAAATCTCTTAGCATTGCAAATTGATGGTTGCAGTATCTGAGTACATCTTTAATAAACATTAATAAATATAAATGTCATCAATTGCTTTAAGTCTATTAGAGAGTTAATGATATAAATGATATTAATATTAACTAATTTCTCTGCTAAGTACTCAAAATTTTTTACTTATTAGTACCAGAATGGCATCATTTTGACGTCATTTTGACGTCATTTCCATAAAGCTTGTTCAAAAGTCAGATATTAATCCTTGACTTTTATCACTATTCGATGACATTAAGCTGATGTCATTTTAATATCATGAAAAGATTTAGTTTGCGGTTATCTGAAGCAGAATATAGTAAGCTCAAAACCTATTGTAAAGACCTTCAAATATCCATGAATGATGTATTAAGACAGCTAGTAAGAGAGTATGTTCCTCGCTCAAAAATAGGGGATCAAGCCATAAACAAGGAAAATATTGCAGATAAATCAATTAATTAACAAATCTAAAATTAAAATTAATACTTAATTATATTATCTATTATTGAACTAAGTTAAATCCTATTGTTTTATTGCATTCACAAGATATTATTCGACTTAAGCAGGGTTCATTTATAGCTGCAATAATATTATTTTAACATGTTCAGATTACTGCAAAAGCAAATATTAAGAAAACACAAAGAATCTTTTAAGTCCTAAAAAATATATCAAATTTAACAAATTGACCAAAAAAGATTGTGTAGATAATAGTAAATAACCAAAATATAGTAAACAGCTCTCACCGTATCTGATAACAAAAACATAGACGAAACTCAATCTATTTAATGTTATTGTTTCTTGACTTTAATTGATGTTGGGGTAGAGTTTCTTTGCTATTTAAGAATTAAACAACTGTATATTCTTCCTGGTTTTTGTTAATAGAAAAGAATCCTAATAAGAGGAAACTGACTATGGCTTACACGATTCCCAATACTTGCGTTCAATGCGGTGACTGCATACCTGAATGTCCAACAGGTGCAATTCAAATGGACGAAAATAATGAATATTGGGTAGAACCAGGTTTGTGTAATAGTTGTGAAGATATTGAGTCCGGACCTCAATGTGTCAGTAGCTGTTCTGATAGTTTACCCGTGCCTTTACCCGTAAAAAAAGGAAGATATAAAGCTCAACCAAGAGTTTTAAATATTCATAATCTCTTTGCTGATGGTCACAATAACCCGATCGCCTCTTCAATGGTGATTTGGGAAGCCTGTAATTTATTAGCGAAAGGATCGGTTGTTCCCTGGCAGACTAATAGTAATAGCCAGCTTTATTTCGAGCGTGAGGTTAAACAAGGAAAAGGAAAGATTGAGTTTCGACTGACAGACAATGTTAGGTCTGATACTCCTGGGATTTTTAGCTTTTCAGATGCTGCTTCTACTATTGAATCGATGGATATCCGTGCTGCTTGTATGCATTTAATTTTTGCAGCTTTAGTTACTAACTTAGAAAGACCTTGGGAACAAGAGTTTGCAATTGATAATAAGCAACTCGAAGCTTATCTAGGTTTAAATAAACGCAAAGACCTGAGCAAAGCGACTAAGCTTACCCTGATTAAATCTCTAGTACAACAACCTTGTAAACTTCTGGCTACCATCGATTGGCCTCGACAAGGTAAAATTCAGTCTTTTTCCATATCAGAAGATCGGATTTGGCATTTAGTTGCGATCGAGAACCATTTTCAAGAAGATAGCCAAGGCTACAAACATCTTGTAGGCATGACTTTTAGAATCAAGGCCGGTATTTGGTCAAAGTATTTTCTCAATAAACAAGGATATAAAAAATACGTTGCTTATTATCAATATGGCACCTTACCCAAATTTTTGTTGACTACAGTTATGACTATTTGGCATCAACATGAAGGTGCGGTCAGGATGATGTTGTGGCTACTATTTAAAACCAAAATGGGTAAACAACAGCGTATTACTATTCCTAAACTAATGTATGTGGCCTATGGGGAAGAAAAAGTTAGACAAGATTCGTTAAATAGAGACAGAAGAAAGCGGCTGTTACGCAAGTTTGAGAGTGACTTAGAAGTCCTCAATCATTATCAAATAAAGCCTGTTTTTGATCCTGTTACCTACCCGACCAAAATTCAGCCTTTGTGGGCGAGATTAGCTAACATTCCTGATGATGCAGAAGAGGCAATGGAGTTTTGGATTAAGGATGGTTGCAATGAAACTAGCATTACCGATGCCGCGCCTCCTGGAAAATGGAATTTATTGATGAAGGCTCGTATTCTCCATTTTGAATTACCATCCGAATGGGATAAGCAAATATCTCATTGGGAAAATAAAAAACAAAGAAAAACTCGTCGCCAAACAAGAACTCAAACCACATCTAGTCTTAGTGCTGAACAAATTTCGACTGCTAGAAAACGTCTAGGGATGAGTCAGAGACAGCTAGCACAACAATTAGGTAAAAGCCAAAGCTGGATTCGAGATATTGAGAATAGCCGTTTTTCTGTTAAACCCGGAGATCTTACTAAGCTACGTAAGATATTAGAGTTAGAAGAATAGTGTTATTCGTCATTTGTCATTTGTCCTTCGTTCTTCGTTCTTCGTCCTTAGTTGTTGGTCATTGATTATTGGCCTTTACACAAAGGATAAAATTTAAGTCATTTGGTGATTTCGGGGACAAGTTTCTAGATCTTCGACAATTTTTGGCGATGCTAAGCCAATCCAAGCATCAATTTTGTCGCGATTGAAACCTACCTGATAAGTATTTCCGACTTGAATTAGTGGACGACGAATTATTAGAGGATTTTTCGTCATTAGCTGTAATGCGGTCTCTGGATCTAAATTTTCGGGAACTACTTCGCCTGATTTTACTAGAGGTGCAGTTTTATTAAACCATTCTGTGATAGGGAGATTGCCAAAGAAAGGGCGTAAACTGCTAACTGTCCAAGGAGTTTTTAGAAGATTGTAAGCGATTACTTCATGTCCCGCAGCCCATAATAGAGCTTTCTGCTTAGCGTTATTAATACAGCCAGGTTTTTCATAAAAAATAACTTGTACCATAATCACCTCCAATGCTACAGAAAGAACAAATGATAAAGAAGAAAGGACAAAAGACTAAAGATAATGAGCCGTTATTAGAGGAGCCAGGTTATGGGGATTGACATAAGTCTGCTTTACTTTACCAGGCATCAAAATAAGGCTGGGAGCTTTTTTACATTGTTTTTGACAGCCAGTAAGTTCAATATTTACTCGTTCTTGTAATCCCAATTTTTGGAGAGTTGCTGCCAAAGCCCTATAAAGTTGCTTTCCTCCTCGCTTAGAACAAGTAGATTTGCCACAAAGCAGAATTTTCCCTTTTTTATTTTTTCCTTCTTTAGAGGTTGCGGAAGTAGTTGGAGTTTCCAACACTAGAGATTGCTCTTTATTCCCAAGAATGACAACATGATCGGTTTTCAGTTCCAATTTAGTTCCATGTCTCGAACCAACTTGTTTTAAAAGTATCCCTAGGCGATCGCCTTCTTCTAATTTGCTACCCAAAGTTGTTCGCAATTCTTTTGCTAGTTTAATCGGGATAATGCGCTCTCCTACCTTAACTTGGATATATTTTAGTTTGCCCCCAGGTGTGGGGATAAAACCGAGAAATTCTCCCTCTATTTGAGATTGCCCTTGTCTAACTAGTGTATTTTTCATGATTTTAATAATTTGTGATTCGTCCTTCGTTCTTTGTCCTTGGTTTTTGATTTGACAAACAATAACCAATGACCAGCTCGCGCGTTCCCTCTCTTGGTGCGCGACGCGAAGCTAGTCCTAAAGCATACCGCTCCGCTTCATCAATCACTGAAAGCCCCCATCCCGGAGCTGCGCAAACGCCAATGACTAACGACTAACGACCAATGACCTCTTCTCCTCTAAATCTTCGAATAGAGGGGTACTTAGATAACGTTCCCCGAAACTAGGTTGAATCATGACGATTAACTTGCCCGCATTTTCTGGTCTTTTCCCAACTTTAATGGCGGCTGCCAAAGCTGCTCCAGAAGAAATACCCGAAAGTAAGCCTTCTTCTTTTGCCAAACGACGACCATAGTAAAAGGCTTCTTCATTGCTAATGGTAACTACTTCATCGATTACATCGACATCTAATACTTCAGGAATAAAACCAGCACCGATGCCTTGAATTTTATGACCTCCTGGGCTTCCACCAGAAAGCACAGCACTATCAGTCGGTTCAACTGCGATCGCCTGAAATTCGGGTTTACGCTGTTTGATAACTTCAGCAATACCTGTAATTGTGCCCCCCGTGCCGACACCAGCGATTAATATATCTACCTGTCCTTCTGTATCTGCCCAAATTTCCTCCGCCGTCGTTTGACGGTGAATCTCTGGATTCGCAGGATTGTTGAACTGCTGGAGCATAAAACCATTGGGTAAGGTTGCCACCAGTTCTTCCGCATGAGCGATCGCACCTTTCATGCCACCACTGGCTGGAGTTAGTTCTAGCTGTGCGCCATAGGCTTTTAAAATTGCCCGTCGCTCTTTACTCATACTTTCAGGCATGGTTAAAATAATTTGATAGCCTTTAGCAGCAGCAGTCATTGCCAGAGCAATACCTGTATTACCGGAAGTAGGCTCGATTAATACCTTTTTACCTGGAGAAATTAAACCAGCTTTTTCCGCAGCATTAATCATATTAACCCCGATCCGATCTTTTACTGAGGCTGCGGGATTCATGCTTTCTAATTTGACTATAATTTGAGCCAAACATCCTTCAGCAAAAGGAATTGTATTCAATCGTACTAAGGGAGTTTTCCCGATCAGTTCCGTAATATTATTGGCAATTTTCATGATAATTTTGTTAGTAGTTAAGTTGTTATTTGTTAGTCGTTAGTTAATAACTGATAATTCATTGCTACTTATTACTTATTACTTATTACTTGTTTAACGTCCGATCGCCATAGCATAGAGAATATCTTGATTCGTACCCAAGAATTTTTGGGTTTCATCATCGTGATAAGCTCCAATTCCACTACAGCCAATGCCTAAGTAATTACTAATTAAATAAAGTCTTTGTCCTATCCAACCAGCAAATTGTATAGCTGTTTGATAGTTACTATAAGTAGAGGTTAAAAATAAAGTTACAGCACTATCTCTAGCTAATGCTTGATTAACACATAAATATTTGGCTTGTTCCCTAAAGTCTCCGCTTTTAAGTAGTCGAAGTTCTCGGTATAAACCTGACTCCATTCCCTCAACATTATTAATTACCAAATAGATTTCAATCCTTTCTTTATTTGTTGTAGGTAAAGGCTGTTTTAAATAATGCCAAATTTGTTCCCATTCTGTTTGTGAGATAGCTCCACCTTGAAAAGCTCTTGCCGATCGCCTGGTAATAATTGTTTGTAAAAATTTTTCTGGGTGACAATCGAATAGAGGTTTTTGAAGAACTAGATTATTATAAGAAAATAAGTTTATTTTCAGATTAGTTAAAATTGTATCTTTATATCCTGCCTCGATAAAATGATTGATTTCAAAATAGTCGGTGGGAGAAACAAAAGGAAGTGGTGATCGCAATTTTCTGATATTTTTTTGTTTTAGTTCTCCAGAAATAACACTCGCAGTAACAAACTCTTTATTTTCAAATCCCAGATCGTTATTAAGCGCAACTTTATCAAAATCAAAGATAACTTGAATAGCTTTTTGGTATAAAGAAGCAGCAGCTGCGATTGCACCTATATGATGTCCACTATCTAAAAAACAATAGCGCAAACTTCTGTTTTTATATTTCCAACTAGAACGATAATAGGCACAACTAACTAAAAAAATAAAACCTTTGACTAGACAATTAGGTACAATATAACTTTCTAGGCCATCATCAATTAATTCATAAATTAAAGTCAATGAATTAGTAGCTACTTCTAGATGATAAATACCATCGATAAGACCTTTGACCTCTCGAATTTGAACATAAATTTCAGTAGGATATAATGCTCCTGCTGAGGGATTGACTCTTAACTGATAGGAATCATATTTGTACTTCTTTTCAAAAGTAATAGTACTGGTTAAGCGAATAAAATTATGAATTGGATTATTTTCATCTAACCGAAAGCGACGATAGAATCTCGGATAGCTTTTAAAAGCAGAAGGTTGAGTTCTCGCATCCACATAATTAGGATCTAGCATCACCGATAGAGGAGAATGCTTAGTTGCGTCGTGGAATTTTTTGCCAACAGTTTCTAATTGTTGAATGGTCATTAGTCATTAGTCATTTATAATTCTATTCTCTGTTTCTTTGGCGCAATAAATTTAAAATTTCTACAGTACTGGAAAACTCGATCGCTCTAAAATCATCAAGGTTTCTGAGGTTGGGATTAGCTCCTGCTGCTAATAAAAGTTTAACTGCCTCCACTTTGCCCGAAGAGGCAGCATACATCAATACAGTGACGCCGTTATCGTTTTGATTATCAAGATTAATACCAGCATTAATCAGCAACCGCATTACATTTAGATAATTGCCAAAACAAGCAAACCAAAGGGCATTGTTGCCATCGTTATTCGTGAGGTTTATATTTACTAAATTACCGAGTAAATCTCGCACAATATCGATCGCTCCTTCCCGGCTAGCAAGTATTAAAGCTGTTGCGCCATTATCACCTTGCCTATCTAAATTTTCCGCACTGTAGCCTTTTTTGCGTAACCAGATTTCTGTAGTTTGGTTAAGTCTTTTAGTTATCGTCATTAGCCTTACGCCTCGGTTGATAATTCTGGATACAAACCCAATTGTTTGGCAAGTTGACGAGCGATAAAAATCAGGAATTTGGAACTTTCCTGGTTATTTTCATGCGCCATAATTGTCGCTACCTGCATAATGGTTTTGACTAAATCAGCATCAATCAAGTCCGCACTAGCATCTAATACCTCTGGCTCTTTGCCATTTGGACAACGAAGGAGACGATCAATTAATTTGAAATATTCTTCTTGGCGTTCGTTATTTGTCATTTGTCCTTTGTCTTTAGTCATTTTTTCTTTGGTTTTAGTTATTCCTCTTCATCGGACGATTGGGTGATAACTTCAAAGACCGTAGTCGCACAAAATTCTCGGCTATCGTCTATTTCTCTAACTCTTTCGCTAATTAATTTAGCTGAATCAAGTTTGCCTAGTTGGGCAAGAATTAAACCCTTGGCAGCATAGGCATTGAGATATAGTCGAATATTGGGTTCTTGTTTGTGATTTAGCAGAATTGGTTTCAGCTGGGGCCACTCAATTGGTAAGTTTTCTGTTTTGGAGATCAACTGTAGAACTTGTTCGGCAATTGATAGCGCAGTCGCAGGTTGATGTTTATAGAAAAAGAAACGATAAGCTCCAACTAGCACATCAAGGTTTTTTCCTGCTTGAAATAGGGCTGACCTGATGTATTTTTCTGCTAAGCCCGTATATTCCCAATTTTCACTAGCTAAGAGTAATAATTTTTTGATTTCTGGCTCGACATCACACCAGGAAAACTGATCTTGAATAGTTTGCATGATTTAACCTTAATTACTGAGGGAAATACTGGCGGAGATTTTTAACCCAATTTTCGATCCGCTCGTTGGTTTTTTCACTTTCATTAATTTCATCAATTGGCAATCCCACAAATTTGCCATCACGGACAGCAAAAGAATAATTGAAGGTATAATCGTCTGTCGGAACTTCACCAACTATAGTTGCACCTGCTGCTTTAAAAGAGTCGTACAAAATACCCAAAGCACTGACAAAATTCTCCCCATGAGTCCCACAGTCTCCTGCGCCAAAGAAAGCTATAGTTTTTCCTGTAAAATCGGGTTTTTCATCTTCCATATCCACTAGAGGATCGCGCCAATCATTTTGTACTTCGCCTGAACCCCAAGTAGAAGAACCAAGCAGTAAATAATCGTATTGCAGCATATCGTCAAAATCATCAAAGTCATCTTCCATGTTGTAAAGATTGCATGTATCTTCATCAAAATAATCGACAATTTTTTCGGCGATTTCTTCAGTTACACCAGCAGTACTACCGTAGAAAATTCCAATTTTAGCCATGATTGCATCTCCTGATGACAATATAATTGTTTACAATTTATTTGCATAAATGACTACTATTCTTTAGTAATCTATTAGTCATTGAATTAAGTGAGCCTCATAATAATTAGCTTCTGCTAATGGCAAATTATTAGTCCAAGATTTATCTCTTAACGATTCTGTAGTAAGGTTGCTCGAGGTAAAAACAAGAGTAATTACAAAGACTACAAGAGTTAAGATTTCTTCTCGAATACGTTCTGAATCTTTCATGATTTTTATTCTAAATAAATTACTAGATATTACTGCTACTCCAAACTCCAAAACTATATAAAGATTTTCAAGTTATCTTGCTGCTGGCATTTCAGGTAGAGCTTGATCTTCTAATAATTCTGAACTTGGTTGACAAAAAATTATATCGAAAATCAAAGCTAATGTTAGGAGTAGGAGAATAAGAAATTTATGTCGGACAGCTTGAGAAAATCTGATATTTTTCCCTTTCTTCGAAACAGTTATTGTACCAATAATGATTCTCCTTGAAGTTAAGTTGAATTAGTTTAAGTTAGGAAGTAGAGACATTTACAGAGAATGCCCCCACTTGGCTCAGTTGAGTGATTAAACGATCGCCGGTTCAGCCTGATTGTGACGAACCTGGAGAATTTCTGGATTATCTAAGCAAAATTGTTGGAAAGGAGTTGTATCTGGTGATTTTGCCCCTTCTTGATAAGTTGTTTCTGCTTCCAAATCTTCAACCAAAGCCCAAGCATCGATACACTCAGTTGAAGTTGCACCTTTGGTTTGAGCGATCGCAATCGCATTTTCAATTGCTTTGTCTAATTCTCGACGTAGCAAAGGTACTTTGGGATTTTCCAAAAAGTCTCCTTTATAGAGAATGTCGGCTTCGGAAACAATTCCCAATAAATCTTCTTGAATTACAGGCGCGATACGAACACCAGTTAGGGTAAATAACCGAGCTATATATTCGACACCTAAATCAGGATTGATGACAATACAAGGTTTGGTCATGATTTCGTAGACTCGCATATTTGCTGAGTCCTTACCATAAGCCACTACCTTGTTGACAACATCGGTGTGGGTAACGATTCCGTAGGCATCTTGGTTATTGCTTACAGTAACAATTAAAGCGCGTAAGTTTTTGAATTTCATTAGCTTGACGAGCGACCCTGCCGCCCTAAAGGATACACCTTCGGATAAGGTTTCCTCGGCAAAGGAACGCGCGAGTTTACGGCTTCTGCTACCGTTGCCGAACCACGAATAGTAGCTACGTCGTCAGTCATAATATCAGATGCTTTTAACATGACATTACAATCTCCACTATGTTGTGTGTTATTTGCAGTTAGCATTTACTTCTCCATTGGAAGAATAAATACTAACCGCATTTTGCACTCAACGTTTCCATTGAGTGAAACCTTGATTACAGTCGCTTTGCATTTAAAGTCTTGGGAAGTTTCATATCATCTATGAGATCTTTAAAAGACAACTGCCAACCATTTGCTAGGGTTAAAACTTCGCCTTCGGTCGTAGTGGTTTGCTCGACTACTTCTTCTTCCAAATCTTTCTTCGGGACATAAACAGATAAATGTCCCAGGTCGTTTTTATGTAACATTACTTTCATTAGTTTTTACTCCCGGCTTTGGTTTTTATTGGTTAAAGGACTAATTAACTGTGGGGATTAAATTTAATAACTCGTCTGGTGTTAAGCTGCGTTTCAATTCAACCGATAAGTCTTGTACTGCATCCACAAGCGATCGCGTTTCTTCTAAACTCAGAGCAATGCCATATTGTTGTAAAAAGTTAGTAACCAGATGTTTACCAGAATGCTTACCAATGACTAAACGCCGTTTTCTTCCAACTTCTTCAGGATTGAATGGTTCGTAGGTAGTAGGATTTTTCAGGACTCCATGTCCGTGAATACCAGATTCATGAGCAAAAGCATTCTCACCCACGATCGCTTTCCAGGGGGGAACATCGCAACCAGAAGCTTGAACTATGAATTTTGATATTTCTTGAAATCGTTGGGTATCAATACCAATATTGATCCCATAGATCCTATGAAGTGCCATGACTACTTCTTCTAAAGCAGCATTACCCGCTCTTTCTCCCAAACCATTAACAGTAGTATTAACCGAAGTTGCTCCTGCCCTGATCCCAGCTAAAGCATTGGCTGTCGCCATGCCAAAGTCATTGTGAGTGTGCATCTCTACAGGAATAGTTAGCTTAGTGACTAGCTGCTGTACTTTTTTATAGGTCGTTAAAGGATCAAGAATTCCTACCGTATCGCAAAAACGAAAACGGGATGCTCCCCAATCTTGAGCAGCTAATGCCATATCCAGCAAAAAGCTTTCATCAGCACGGGAAGAGTCTTCGCCGCCGACAGAAATATATAAACCGCGATCGCGAGCATAACTGATTGTGTCTCGCAGTCGATTCCAAACTAGCTGACAATTACCTTGAAATTTAACATCAATTTGGATTGGGGAAACGGGAATGGATATATGCACCCTCTGTAAACCGCAAGCCAGAGATGCATCAATATCCGAACGCACTGCGCGATTCCAGCCAGTAAGCTTGGTTTTTAAACCGAGTTTGACGATCTCAATAATTGCTGCTTTTTCCTTCCCTCCCATTGCTGGAATACCTACTTCCAGCTCCTGAACACCAATAGTATCCATTAGGGTAGCAAAGACAAGTTTTTCTGCCAAAGTAAAAGCAACTCCTGCTGCTTGTTCCCCATCCCGCAAAGTTGTATCGTTAATCTGAATAGAAGGCATAACATTTTCCTCAATAATTAAGAGTGTTAACGGCGATCTAATTGTGACTTTCCAACCAATCAAAGAGGAGGTCTAATCCTGGTCGGGAGACTAAACCGTATTGCCAGAGCAACATTGGGATAGGCGCATTCAATTCCTCTTGTTTTTGCATAACTAAAGAAATTTCAGCAGAAGATATCGTCAACTCCTCTTGTAAAAACCGACCTAATTCCGTAACTTGAAAATTAAATTTCATGATTTTTTATCCTTAGCTACTTGTCATCAGTCATTAGTCATTCGTCCTTCGTTTTTGTATAAAACCAATGACCAACGACAACGACTAATGACCAACGACTATTTCCCAACAAACTCTAAAGTTAAGCTGTCGGTAGCTAGGAAGTGATCTAGATGGAAGGCTCTTTCTTCAGTAGCTAGGAGAATTTGCTCGAATAGATAACGGGTAGCGCGATCGCCTATGCTCTCTGCTTGAGCTGCTTGACGACGAATTAACTCAATAATTTTTTGTTCAGCAGCTAGATCGTTGACAATCATTTGCCGACAGTCAAAGATTCCGTCTTCTTCAGTTGTAAAGCAACAAAGTTCGGCTAGTTTGCTAAAGCTGGCTGCGGGAGTTCCCCCTAAACCATTTAACCGTTCGCCGATCTCATGGGCGTGACCAGTAACTGCTTCATAACTTTCTTGGAAATATTCATGAAGGGAATAAAATTCCGAACCTTCTACGACAAAATGATGCTTTTGGTATTGCAGATATAGAGCTTGAAAACTTGCTAGGGCAATATTTAAGCCTTCGCACACAGGGATGACAACTTCTTTTTCTAAACCAATAGGATTATTGGCAACTTCTCCGAAAGATTGCAAAACTAATGTTTGTGTCATGATTCTTTATTTGTAAGTCCCGTCAAGTGGGATAATAAGGTTAATATTTTTTGTCCTTTGTCATTCGTTGTTTAGATCGATGACTAACGACTAACGACCATTGACCGATGACTAATGACATCTAATTCCGTTGACCAGCATCGCTCCAGCCATGCAATTGATTCCGATCTCGTGTTGATGAATTGCTGTATCGTACTGCGGAGTAGAATGGCATGAATCCAACTATCAATTTCTACCCAGAGCGTTCCATCTTCGGGACACCAGCAGGGAATATTTAATTCTTGCAGGCGTCGATAAACGCTCCAGCGATCGCTACGATGAATTGTGGCTACCTGACTGACAAAGGCATCAGGACGAATGAATTTGTACATGATTTTAAGGTTGATAGGGGGGGAATTTCTGTATCTGTTGTTCCAAACTCTCGATGCGATCGATTAAAGAACGAATGATATTAGCTTCTGGATCGGGTAATTTTCCATGTTCGAGGGGACAGCCATGACCAGTTCGGGAGACAATACGACCCGGAATACCGACTACTGTCGAATCATCTGGGACATCTCGCAGCACGATCGAACCTGCGCCTACGCGAACATTATTACCAATATTAATATTGCCTAAAATTTTTGCGCCTGCACCTACAACAACGTTTTTTGCTAAAGTCGGATGGCGTTTTCCTGTTTGTTTTCCTGTTCCACCCAAGGTGACGTTTTGGTAGATTAAACAGTAGTCTCCTATTACCGCAGTCTCACCAATGACTACTCCCATGCCGTGATCGATAAACACTCCTTTACCAATAGTTGCCCCAGGATGAATTTCAATTCCTGTGAGAAATCTGCCCAAATGAGATAAAAAACGTGGCAAGAGAGGAACTTGATTATGCCACAGCCAGTTAGCTATGCGATGTAATGCTAGAGCATGAACGCCAGGGTAACAAATTAGCACCTCTAACCAATTATTGGCTGCTGGATCGCGATCGAAGATAATCTGAAAATCTTCCCAAAGAGTTGTTTGCCAAGGCATGTTTGCTAATAATATATTTTGGCTGCTACGCTTTAGCTCTCGTTTTATGTCAATAGTTAGTGGCTGCTGCATTGTTTGTCCTTTGTCCTTCGTCTTTAGTTATTTATAGTTTTTTCTCTCTTGGTGCGCGCTTCCTTGTCTCACACTAAGCGAGATAAACCCCAAACTATGCGGGATAAACGCCTAACGCCGCCCTAACCCTAAAGGGTACCGCTCCGCATAAGGATACCGCTACGCATAACGTGGGCTCGCTCGCCAATGACCAATGACTAATGACCAATGACCAATGACTAACTCCATGTAATGCTTATATCAATACCCTTAATTTTGTCTTCGACGATGGGCAAAGGTTAGATTCATTAAATTTATTAAATTGCACTCACTAAATTGAAAACTGAGAGTAGATAATGTTTTTCTAGATTTATAAGTTTTTCTTGGGGTAGATCTGTGAGTATTTTTTCTCCTGGAGCTGAGTATTATTCAGTAACGCTATTAGTATTTGTTACTTAAGGCTCTATTTCACAGAACCTTGTCAAACTGAGCAATAGATTAAAATCTTTCGCCCAAAAATGAGGTACTCACAAAGGCATCAGAAGTTAAACAAACAGAACTCAGTCGGTATCTGGTTTGTAGCCTTTGTTACAGTTTTTCACAACCTTCAAGTTGTCTCTATCAAACTCAGAAAAAAAATAATGTTATTTTAGATACAGATTCGAGACAGAAACCGAATTTTGGTCTTGGTCTCGCAACAGAAATTGAATTCCGCAATGTTTCTGGAGAGGTCTGACAAGCCTACTCCAATTTTTTTGTCTTTTTCTAGAAAGTGATAGATATCTCAACGCTATTAGTGCTGAGCAACATTTTTGGGAAATCTAATACAAAAAAAAGAAAAGAAGTTTGGAGCTAGAAAAGAACCTTTTACAGTGAATGAGAAGAAATTTCAAGGAAAATATCCAATTGGGGGAATTTGTGGTCATGCCTAACCACATTCACGGGATTTTAATTTTGAATAACCCCCATAATCCTGGTAGAGACGTAGCATGCTACGTCTCTACCACCAATAACGGTACCGATAGCGCCAATCCAAATACCCGATTAATCGTTTGTAATCGGTTTCAAAACCAGGGTAAAAATACCATTTCATCTATTGTTGGGAGATACAAATCGGCGGTGACAAAATATGCACGAAGATTGGGGTTTGATTTTTACTGGCAATCTCGATTTCACGACCATATTATTCGCAACGAAGAATCTTATTTTCAAATTGCTGAATATGTAATTAATAATCCTCTTAACTGGAGTGATAATTGTTTTTATAGCAAGGATTAAAAAATTGATGAGTATCTGGATAACTGTATTTATGTGGGAAATAATCATCGTGATCGACAACTAAAGATAATTAAGGCGATCGCACTAAAATAGTAAGAAAAAGTTAAAAATGATACAAAATTAGATTTTATTGTTATATTTACTACTAGGGAAAAACAAATAAATAAAGGACAAAAGACAAACAACACATTGAGTGCAGAAAATTCCCAGAGAGAAAAAATCGCTACAGTTCTTTTAATCATTGGTGTTAACTGAATTTTTTGTCGAGTGGGGCAAATACCAGAGTCTTAGAAAATAAATACTAACCCCCCATCAGTAAAATACTAGAACCCCATACCCCAAAAAAATTTTTACTCCTTATCAGCTATTGGTTTAAAGGCTTGAGTACCGTTTAAGGAATTCAATGAAACTAACCGAGTGCAGATGGTCGATTCAGCAAAAATCCGCATGATATAACTTTCATAACGTCATCGAACATCTGAATTTTACTCAAGATAAATCAGAAAAATTTAGAGTTTGATATCACAGTATTTCAATTTTCAATTTCTGTCTCAGTCAACATTATATTTGCGGAATTCAATTTAATGTCACCATCTACCAGCACCGTCTTAGCACCAGAATCTAAGGCTAAAACTAAAAAATCTTCTAAAGGCTGTGGTTGTAGTTCCACTACTCCCCAACAGGTCGATCCCAAAATTCAAGAAAGAATTGAAAAACATCCCTGTTACAGCGAAGAAGCACATCACCATTATGCAAGGATGCACGTAGCAGTCGCACCTGCTTGTAATATTCAGTGTAATTTTTGCAATCGTAAGTATGACTGTGCTAATGAAAGTCGTCCTGGGGTAGTTAGCGAACTACTTACACCCGAAGAAGCAGCACATAAAGTTCTGGTAATTGCGGGTAAAATTCCTCAAATGACAGTTCTGGGCATTGCTGGTCCTGGCGATCCTTTAGCAAATCCCAAGCAAACTTTCCGTACCTTTGAATTAATTGCCGACAAAGCACCAGATATCAAACTTTGTTTGTCGACTAATGGGTTAATGCTTCCGGATCACGTGCAAAAAATCAAAGATTTAAATGTAGATCACGTCACCATGACCATTAATATGGTTGACCCCGAAGTAGGAACCAAAATCTATCCTTGGGTGCGTTACAATCGCAAACGTTGGAAAGGAGTAGAAGCAGCTCAGTTACTTCACGAACGGCAGATGGAAGGCTTACAGGCATTACAAGAAGCCGATATTCTCTGCAAAGTTAACTCGGTCATGATTCCAGGGATTAACGACGAACATTTGGTAGAAGTAGACGAAGTTATTCGTTCTAAGGGTGCGTTTCTACACAATATTATGCCCCTAATTTCTGCCCCCGAACATGGCACTTACTTTGGTTTAACTGGACAAAGAGGTCCCACACCCAAAGAGTTAAAAGCTTTACAAGATAATTGTTCGGGCAACATGAAGATGATGCGTCACTGTCGCCAATGTCGTGCCGATGCTGTTGGTTTGCTAGGTGAAGATCGTTCTCAGGAATTTACTAAAGAGAAATTCCTAGAAATGACTCCTGAATATAATCTCGAAAAACGCCAAGAAGTTCACGCAGGTATCAAACAAATTAAAGATGCTATGCAAGCTGCTAAAGCAGAACGAGCAGCTAAAAAGCAAAAACAAGCTGGCAAGAAAATCTTAGTTGCCGTAGCAACTAAAGGTGGTGGTGTAGTTAATCAACATTTTGGCCATGCCAAAGAGTTCCAAATCTTTGAAGTTGATGGAGTAGAAGCCAAATTTGTCGGACATCGTAAAGTAGATCATTATTGTCAAGGTGGTTACGGTGAAGAAGCAACTCTAGACAATATTATTGGTGCAATCAAAGATTGCAAAGCCGTACTCGCTTCTAAGATTGGGGATTGTCCTCAAGGAATGCTGCGAGAAGCTGGAGTAGAGCCAGTTCAAGGTTACGATACCATTGACAAGATTGCTTTGGAATATTACGAAAAACAGTTTGCTGTTAGTCATTAGTTCACTAGTCATTGGTTTTTAGTTTAATAACCAGTGACGGAGGACAAATACCAGAGGACAAAATCATGATTAACATTTCTCAGAAAACTAGAACAAGCGATCGCTATCACTTTAAAGATTATCAAGAAGTAACAAAGCAAAAATATAGTATTGTTTCTCCCACTCATAGTCTTTGTAGTAATTGTTCTGACTATTATAAAGAGCCTCCCTGTCAAAATAACCTTACTACCGATAGTGGTTGCTTTCCTAGCCTCACTAGCCTAGATCAAAATTAAGTAGGAGTAAGACCATGACTTACACCATCTCTCCTCAATGTATCGCTTGTGAAAATTGTTTGCCATACTGTCCCACGGGGGCAATTAATAAAAACGAAAACGGCAAATTCTCTATTGATTCGGATCTCTGTAATGATTGCGTTGGTTCTTATGGCGTAGCTCAATGCGTAGCAAGCTGCCCTACCTCGAACAGTTGTACCCCTAGTATCTCTAGTTTGATTAAATCGGCTCAAACAAATACTGCTAATTATTGGGATAACTGGTTTGCAACTTACGACAATCTGAAATCTCGACTTAAAGCCAAAAAAGAAACTCGATATTGGCAGCATTGGTTTAATACTTATTCCCAAAAATTAGACCTTCTGCTAAATACTTAAAACCTCGAATTGATTAAAAAAGTTACGGAATATTTAATGAGAAAAGAGCAATGAACGACTGCATTTATCTCGATAACAATGCCACAACCAAAATAGATGATGATGTTTTAGCAGCAATGCTACCCTATCTCAGTATCTATTACGGCAACCCTTCTAGCATGCATACTTTTGGCGGACAGGTTGGTCGCGCCGTTCGCCAAGCTAGATCTCAGGTCGCTTCTCTTTTGGGAGCAGAAGATTCAGAAATTATCTTTACCAGT
The DNA here is from genome assembly GCA_030065615.1 of Xenococcus sp. MO_188.B8. Lineage (GTDB taxonomy): Bacteria > Cyanobacteriota > Cyanobacteriia > Cyanobacteriales > Xenococcaceae > Xenococcus. The sequence goes on from JASJDR010000028.1 coordinate 25,369, forward strand.
TGCGGTACTGAAGGAGATAATGCAGCCATTCTCGCCGCGCTGAAAGCTCAACCCAATAAGAAACATATTATTACGACCGAAGTCGAGCATCCAGCAATCTTAAATCTGTGTAGAAAACTAGAGAAGGATGGTTATACTGTCACCTATCTATCGGTTAATGATCAGGGTCAACTAGATTTAGATGAACTAGAAGCCTCTTTAACTGGAAATACAGCAGTAGTTTCGGTCATGTATGCCAACAACGAAACTGGTGTCATTTTTCCTATCGAACAAATCGGGCAAATAGTAAAAGAGTATAGCGCACTGTTCCATGTTGATGCGGTACAAGCTGTGGGTAAAATTCCCCTCAATATGAAAACTAGCACTATCGATATGCTGACTCTTTCTGGACATAAGATTCATGCTCCTAAAGGCATTGGTGCTTTATATGTGCGTAAAGGTGTGAGATTTCGACCCCTACTAGTTGGCGGACATCAAGAAAGAGGACGCAGAGGCGGCACAGAAAATGTAGCGGGCATAGTTGCGTTAGGTGAAGCTGCCAAGTTAGCACAGCAGCATTTGGCAGGTGTAGTCTGGGAAAAACGGTTGCGAGATAAATTAGAACAAGGCATTCTCAACAGTATTCCCAACACAGTAATTAACGGCGATCCAGTTAATAGATTACCCAATACTACTAATATTGGCTTTAAATACATCGAAGGAGAGGCAATTTTACTTTCTCTCGATCAGTTCGGAATCTGTGCTTCTTCTGGTTCAGCTTGTACTTCTGGTTCTCTAGAACCTTCCCATGTACTAAGAGCTTTGGGACTACCCTATAGCGTTCTTCATGGCTCGATTCGCTTTAGTTTATCCCGTTATACTACCGAAGCAGAAATAGATCGCGTTTTAGAAGTTCTCCCAGGTATAATTGAGCGCCTTCGCGAACTTTCTCCCTTCAACAGCGATGATGCAGATTGGCTCAAAGAACAAGAGTCATTAGTCATTAGTCGTTAGTCATTGGTCGTTGGTCATCAGATCAAAAACCAAGAACAAAGAACGAAGGACGAATGACAAATAACAAAACTAAACTTTACCAATTGAATTCAAGTACGCATTTAGTTTTGGAGCTAGTTTATCGATGAGTGGTTTGATTTTATTTGATTGTTTTTGAGTTAATAAATTACGACAATAAGCTCTTCTTAACCAATGTTGAGTCTCATACAAAGAACCTCTGGCGATCCTCACAAATCTTTTATTGTCATTAAAACTACCTCTTCCCACACCCTCAGCAATATTTGCCCCAATGCTATCCGCAGAACGAATAATTTGTTTTCCGACCGTATCTATTGCCAATGGTTGCCATTCACTCACAATTTGCCAAATTTCTTCTGATAGCTCTTCTGCTAATCTATAAACATTCAAATCTTGAAATCTCTTACTCGTCATAATGTATTCAACCAATCTCGAAATCAAACTATAACTGGCTCTCAACCATTCGTCAGTGATAAGAAATCAAGAACAAAAGACTAAGGACGAATGACAAATAACAAATGACAAATAACCAAGGACAAAGGACAAAGGACAAAACAATGTGGGACTATACAGACAAAGTAATGGAACACTTCCATAATCCCCGCAATCAAGGCAAGATTACGGAGAAGCAGGAAGGAGAAGAAATTGTCACAGGAGAAGTAGGCAGTATTGCCTGTGGAGATGCTCTTAAACTCCATCTCAAAATCGACGAAGAGACTCAAACTATTAAAGATGCTACATTTCAGACTTTTGGCTGTGCTAGTGCGATCGCCTCTTCTTCTGCCCTGACTGAATTACTCAAGGGAAGGAATGTCGAAGAAGCTTTGAAGCTAACCAATAAAGAAATTGCCGAGTCTCTCGGTGGATTACCCGAAGAAAAAATGCACTGTTCGGTCATGGGGCAAGAAGCTTTAGAAGCTGCAATCTACAACTATAAAGGGATTCCCCTCGACACCCATGAAGAAGATGAAGGAAATCTTATATGTCGTTGTTTTGGTATCTCTGATACAAAAATCCGCAGAATTATTCGCGAGAATGATCTTACTACCGCAGAACAGGTAACTAACTATGTTAAAGCCGGTGGCGGATGCAGTTCTTGTTTACCTGACATCGACGATCTCATCTATGAAGTTGCCCTGGAAAAAGAGAAGAGTATCGAGGTAGCAACGGAAATTGCTACTGCTAAGCAACCTTCTCCTAGCGCAATATCAAAACCCCTAACTAATCTGCAAAAAATTACCTTAATCCAAAGGGTAATCGACGAAGAGATCCGACCGATTCTAGCCGAAGACGGCGGCGATATGGAACTATTTGACGTAGAAGGAGATGTCGTTAAAGTCATTCTCAAAGGTGCTTGTAGTGGCTGTGCCTCTTCTACCGAGACTTTGAAGCTCGCGATCGAAGCTACTCTCAAAGACCGAGTTTTACCTAGTTTAACTGTTGAATCAGTATAAAACAATGTATACAGCTAATCCCTATAGTCATGGAGAACGATCTCCTCCAAAGCGTGTCTTGGGAATTGGAAATTAGCACCCCTAGAGATGAACAATTAATTCGCAGGGAACGAAACTTTCTAGCATAACCAATAAGTGATTAATCATCTTTAAAAGGTTGCGATCGACAATCCCCTTCCTTTAATTTCATTCACTTTTCCACTCTATCTTGTCAGTAAAGATCTCCTCCAAACTCGACAAATCTTGAATATTTTAGATGACCACAACCAATAAGAATTGAGAATTCGCAGGGACGTAATTCCCCAGGCTAAATATTACTAAACTTCACAAGTTCTTACTTTGTGGCATCTGAAAATTCTTTCATTCACTTAATTTCCATTGACCTCTAAAAAATTAACAGGAAATAACCATGAGACAGATTGCATTTTACGGTAAAGGCGGTATTGGTAAATCTACTACTTCTCAAAATACTATTGCTGCCCTTTCAGAACTTCAAAGAGTCATGATCGTCGGTTGTGACCCTAAAGCAGATTCTACTCGCTTAATGCTGCACTGTAAAGCTCAAACTACTATTCTGCACTTAGCAGCTGAAAGAGGTTCAGTAGAAGACCTCGAATTAGATGAAGTATTACTCACTGGCTATAACAACGTTCGCTGCGTTGAATCTGGTGGTCCCGAACCTGGTGTAGGTTGTGCGGGTCGTGGTATTATCACTGCGATTAACTTCCTCGAAGAAGAAGGTGCTTACGAAGACATCGATCTAGTATCCTACGACGTATTGGGTGACGTTGTTTGCGGTGGTTTCGCAATGCCGATTCGTGAAGGTAAAGCTCAAGAAATTTACATTGTCACCTCTGGGGAAATGATGGCAATGTATGCAGCAAACAACATCGCTCGCGGTATTCTCAAATATGCCCAATCTGGTGGTGTCCGTTTAGGTGGTTTAATCTGTAACAGCCGTAAAGTTGACCGTGAAGTTGAATTAATCGAAGCTTTGGCTGACAAACTAGGCACTAAAATGATTCACTACATTCCTCGCGACAACGTGGTTCAACGGGCAGAATTACGTCGCATGACTGTGATTGAGTACGAACCCGATCATCCTCAAGCTGGTGAATATCGTGCCTTAGCTGAAAAAATCTCCAACAACAAAGATTTGGTAATTCCTACTCCCATCAGCATGGATGAACTCGAAGAATTATTAGTAGAATTCGGATTTATGGATTCTGACGCCGAATATCAAAAAGCGCTGGCAGCTGATAAAGCAAAAGCAGAAGCAGCAGCCGTTTAATTTGGCAAATAGGACAGAGAATAAATAATAGCTGTTCTTTGTCCTCATCTGTTTGTCTTTTGTCATTCGTTCTTTGTCTTCTGTGTTTTAGAACAGTTGCTGTTTAAAAATCACTAACGACCAATGACCGATGACTAATAACCAATATGGAGATAACATCATGACAACTGTTGAAAAAAATAAGGAACTGATCAAAGAGGTACTAGAAGCCTATCCAGAGAAGGCGGTAAAAAAACGTTCTAAGCACCTTGGCGTTTACGAAGAAGGTAATTCTGATTGTGGCGTAAAATCAAATAAAAAATCCGTTCCTGGGGTAATGACTACTCGTGGTTGTGCTTATGCAGGGGCAAAAGGGGTAGTTTGGGGTCCTGTTAAAGATATGATTCATATCTCCCACGGTCCTGTAGGTTGCGGTTATTATTCCTGGTCAGGTCGTCGTAATTACTACATTGGTACAACTGGGGTGGATACCTTCGGTACCATGCAGTTTACTTCCGATTTCCAAGAAAGAGACATCGTTTTCGGTGGTGATAAAAAATTAGCCAAACTAATTGATGAATTAGAAATTCTCTTTCCCTTAAGTAATGGAACTACTATTGAATCTGAATGTCCCATCGGTTTAATTGGGGATGATATTGAAGCTGTTGCGAGAAAGAAAGGAAAAGAAACAGGTAAACCAGTAGTTCCGGTACGTTGTGAAGGTTTTAGAGGAGTTTCTCAATCCTTGGGACACCATATTGCTAACGATACAGTTCGTGACTGGGTATTACCCAAAGCTGATGAATATCGTAAACTTCCTGAAGGATTTGAGCCTAGTCCTTATGATGTCAATATTATTGGGGACTATAACATCGGTGGTGATGCTTGGCCCAGCCGTATGTTACTCGAAGCGATCGGTTTAAGAGTAATTAGCCAGTTTTCTGGGGATGGTACATTTAATGAAACTGTCATGACTCCCCTAGCTAAGCTAAATCTCATCCACTGTTACAGATCGATGAACTACATCTGTCGTCACATGGAAGAAAAATATGGCATTGGCTGGTTAGAATATAACTTCTTTGGTCCTTCTCAAATTGCTAAATCTCTTCGTAAAATTGCTGCTCAGTTTGACGAAACCATTCAAGAAAACGCCGAAAAAGTGATTGCTAAGTATCAAGCAGATATGGATGCAGTAATCGCTCAATATCGTCCTCGCTTAGAAGGCAAAACTGTAATGATGATGGTTGGTGGACTGCGCCCTCGTCACGTTATTCCTGCCTTTGAAGACTTAGGGATGAAAGTAATCGGTACTGGTTATGAATTCGGTCACGGTGATGACTATAAACGTACTGCCGATTATGTTAAAGACGGCACTATTATTTATGACGATGTTAGCGGTCATGAATTTGAAGAATTTGCTAAACAACTTAATCCTGACCTGATTGCAGCGGGAATTAAAGAAAAATATGTCTTCCAGAAAATGGCTCTGCCCTTCCGTCAGATGCACTCCTGGGATTACTCAGGTCCTTATCACGGCTATCACGGCTTTGCTGTCTTCGCTCGTGACATGGATTTGGCAATCAATAACCCCACTTGGAGCCTAATCGAAAATCCTTGGGACAAATAAACATTTAAACATTTAAGGAAGGAGGAAAGAGGAAAGACTGCACCCTTCTTATTCCTTGTTCCTTATTCCTTAGAAGACAAACAATAAAGGAAAGGTAATAGTCATGACTGAGAACACAGTAAATAATCCAACCCCTCCCGAAAATTTAACACCTTCTATATTTACCGAGTCAGAACCAGGAAAGATTCAAGACCATTTCGATTTATTTCAAACCGACCCCTATCAGGAAATCTTTGAATTTAAGCGTCAGTTTGAAGGAGCCCACAGCAAGGACGAAGTAGCTCGTATTGCTGAATGGACAAAAACTTGGGATTATCGTGAGAAAAACTTTGCCCGTGAAGCCCTAACTGTTAACCCAGCCAAAGCTTGTCAACCTTTAGGTTCTCTTTTTGTTGCCGCAGGTTTTGAAGGAACTTTGCCCTATTCTCATGGTTCTCAAGGTTGCGTCGCTTATTTTCGTACTCACTTAACCCGTAATTTTAAAGAACCTTTCCAAGCTGTTTCTTCCTCGATGACTGAGGATGCGGCGGTATTTGGTGGACTCAATAACATGGTAGATGGGTTAGCTAACTCCTATAATCTCTACAAGCCGAAAATGATCGCCCTCTGCACTACTTGTATGGCTGAGGTAATTGGGGATGACTTGGGTGCATTTATCCAAACAGCGAAGAATAAAGGTTCAATTCCCGAAGATTTCCCCGTACCCTATGCCCATACTCCTAGCTTTGTCGGTTCTCATATCACTGGTTACGACAATATGCTCAAGGGGATTCTAGAATGCTTGACGGAAGGGAAGAAAACAGAAACTACTAACGGCAAGTATAACTTCAACTTAGGCTTTGATGCTTATATTGGTAATATTCGCGAACTAAAACGAATTCTCCAATTATTCGACATTGACTATACTGTACTTTCTGATAATGCCGATGCATTTGATTCTCCCAATACTGGTGAATTCAAAATGTACAATGGGCTCACTACACTAGAAGACGCTGCTGATTCTATAAACGCTGAAGGCACTTTCTTCTTCCAGAAATATACTACTCCTAAAACTCAGGACTGGATTACAAAAGAATGGGGACAAGAAACATACAACTTCCGTCCCTTTGGGATTAAGGGTACTGATGAATTCTTAACCAAGTTATCGGAAATCACTGGTAAGCCTGTTCCCCAAGAATTAGTAGAGGAAAGAGGTCGGGCAGTAGATGCCATGACTGATTCCCAGGCTTGGATTCACGGTAAACGTGTTGCTCTTTATGGCGATCCCGATCATGTATTTGGTTTAGTTAATTTCTTACTAGAATTAGGTGCAGAACCAGTTCACATTGTCGTTACTAACAGCAATGCCGACTTTGAAGCAGAATTACAAGCAGTATTAGATGCTAGTCCCTACGGTCAAAATTCTACTATCTGGGGCAAAAAAGATCTCTGGCACTTACGGAGTTTAATGTTTACTGAACCAGTTGACCTTTTAATCGGTAACTCTTACGGTAAGTATCTCTGGCGTGACACTCACACTCCCATAGTCCGCATTGGTTATCCCATCTTCGATCGCCACCATATGCACCGCTATGAAACTCTGGGTTATCGAGGTGCGCTTAACCTCCATAACTGGATTATCAACACTATCCTCGACGAACTTGATCGCCAGACCATTATTCCTGCCAAAACAGATATTTCTTTCGATCTAATTCGTTAATGAACAATATCTGTATGGAATAGGCAATATTTGTAAGGGTTTGGCACTGCCAAACCCCTACAGGCAATCAACAGAAAACAAGGAAAATCATGAAACTAGGTGATGTAGAACTGGATCAAGAACCAGCTTTCCAACTGGATTCCAAAGTTAGAGTCCGCAAAAAGATTCGTAATGATGGCACTTTCCCAGGCAAACAAATTGGTGAAACACTTGCTAATAAAGGGGATGAAGGATATATCATCTCCATCGGTACCTATCTACAAACTGCTTATATCTATTCTGTTCACTTTTTAGAAACTGGTAATGTCGTAGGTTGTCTGGGGAAAGAACTCGAACTAGTTACAGAAAACTAAGAATATTATGTCTACCCAAACTCACAACCACTCACCTTCCCTATTTTCTCCAAGAAAATTTTCTTTCGATCTTTTTTATCCCCTACGTCGCTGGGTAGATAACATCGAAGTTAATAACGAAAAATTCGCTCATTTCCTTTGTAATCTCATTCCCTGTAGCTGCCCCTTTGAACGTGATGTGACCATCTTCGGGCGAAACTTTCATCTTCCCGCTTTGTGTAAACTAAATCCTTTATATAACGAGACTGTGGCTTTGCGTCTTCGCGCTCTTACCTATCTAGAAGGAGACTGTGAAGAAGATATTACTAAATATATTTGTTAGTTACTGGTCATTAGTCATTAGTTATTAGTTATTAGGACAAAACATCAAGGGCAAAAGACGAATAACAAAGCGGTGCGACCCCGGTCGGGTCTCCCGACTATCGCGAACGCGCACCAAGAGAGAACCAAGAACGAATAACAAACGACCAAGGACAAAGGACGAATCACAAAGGACGAACTACCAATGACAAAAGCAAAAATCGCTGACCTCCTTAACGAGCCAGGTTGCGAACACAATCACAAAAAAGGACAACAAGGTAAAAATAAGGCTTGTACTCAACAAGCTAAACCTGGAGCTGCTCAAGGGGGTTGTGCTTTTGATGGAGCTTCGATCGCCCTTGTCCCAATTACTGACGCTGCCCATTTAGTTCATGGACCGATTGCCTGTGCGGGCAATTCTTGGGGTAGTCGGGGTAGTCTTTCTTCTGGTGCTACGACCTATAAAATGGGTTTTACGACCGATATTAGTGAAAATGATATTATTTTTGGCGGCGAAAAGAAGCTCTATAAAGCGATCGCCCAAGTCATCAAACGGTATAATCCTCCTGCTGTCTTTGTTTATTCTACCTGCGTTACTGCTCTTATTGGAGATGACTTGGACGCAGTTTGCGAAGCAGCTACTAATAAGTTTGCTACCCCGATTATTCCCGTTAATTCTCCTGGTTTTGTGGGTAGTAAAAATTTAGGGAATAGATTGGCTGGAGAATCTTTATTAGATTATGTTGTCGGTACTGCCGAACCTGAATATACTACTCCATACGATATCAATCTGATTGGGGAATATAACATTGCAGGAGAACTTTGGGGCGTATTACCTCTGTTTGAAAAAGTTGGGATTCGTGTACTCTCGAAGATTACAGGGGATGCCACCTTTGAAGAGATTCGCTACGCTCATCGGGCAAAACTCAATGTGATGATCTGCTCCAAAGCCCTAATTAATATGGGGCGCAAAATGGAGGAACGTTACGGTATCCCTTATATCGAAGAATCTTTCTATGGCATTGCTGACATGAACCGTTGTTTGCGAAATATTGCCCAGAAAATAGGAGATGAAGCCTTACAGCAACGGGTAGAAACCGTAATTGCTGAAGAAACTGTCAAACTCGATATTGCTCTGGCTCCCTATCGCGATCGCCTTAAAGATAAAAAGATGGTTTTGTATACCGGAGGAGTCAAAAGTTGGTCGGTGATGTCGGCAGCCCAAGATTTGGGAATGAAAGTAGTTGCCACCAGCACGAAAAAGAGTACGGAAGAAGATAAAGCGAAAATTAAACAATTATTGGGTAAAGATGGCATTGCGCTGGCTAAAGGTAATGCTAAAGAGATATTAAAAGTAATTGCTAAGACTAAAGCTGATATGCTCGTAGCTGGAGGACGGAACCAATATACTGCCCTCAAAGCCCGAATTCCCTTCCTCGACATCAACCAAGAACGCCATAAACCCTATGCAGGATATGTGGGACTAATCGAAATGGCAAAAGAATTTGATCGTGCCCTCCACAGCCCCATTTGGCAACAGGTTCGTCAACAAGCACCTTGGGAGAAAGTAATAAGTAATAAGTAATAAGTAATAAGCAATAAGTATTTATTTCTCTCGTCTCCTCGTTTCTAGTTCCTTTTTCCTCGTTCCTTAAAATGCCATGACTACCATAACCCGCAACAAAAAATCTGTAGCTGTTAATCCCCTCAAACAAAGTCCTCCTTTGGGAGCAGCCCTCGCTTTCCTCGGATTAAAAGGAATCGTACCTTTGTTTCATGGTTCTCAGGGTTGTACTGCTTTTGCCAAAGTGTTATTAGTACGGCATTTTCGTGAAGCAATTCCTCTAGCAACTACTGCTATGACTGAGGTTTCTACAATTTTAGGAGGAGAAGAAAATATCGAACAGGCGATTTTAACCTTGGTAGAAAAAGCTCAACCTGAATTATTGGGCTTATTAACTACAGGGTTAACAGAAACGCGAGGCGACGATATGGATGGAATTCTCAAATCAATCCGTAAACGTCATCCCGAACTAGATTATTTACCAATTATCTCTGTTTCTACTCCCGATTATAAAGGTGCTTTGCAAGATGGTTTTGCAGCAGCAGTTAAATCAATTGTGGCTACCGATTACGGTCAACCTGTAGAGACGTATCATGTTAAGTCTCTACGGCAGGTAACAATTTTAGCGGGTTCGCTGCTGGCACCTGGAGATGTAGAAGAAATAAAGGAAATAGTTGAAGTATTTGGGCTAAAACCATTAGTGATTCCCGATTTATCTGGTTCAGTCGATGGGCATTTAGATGATGATTACAATAGCAAAACCCCTGGTGGAACTTCCTTAGAAGAGCTACAGCAATTAGAGCGATCGCTTTTTACTATTGCTATTGGCGAAAGTATGCGTCCTGCTGCGGAAACCTTAAAACAACAATTTGACACTGAGTATAAAATATTTCCCCGATTAACTGGTCTAGGGGCAGTAGATAGTTTTATTTGGCAATTATCCCAAATTGCTGAAGCTCAAAGCGATCCTCGTTTTTTAACCATTCGTCAAATACCTGAAAAGTATAGTCGTCAGCGTCGACAACTTCAGGATGCGATTCTCGATACTCATTTCTATCTTGGGGAGAAAAAGGTTTCCCTGGCACTAGAACCCGATTTACTCTATCAAACCAGTTGGTTACTAAAGGAAATGGGAGCAGAAATTCACGCTGCTGTTACTACCACCAAGTCAAATATTCTCAAAGATCTGCCTATTGAAGAGGTAATCATTGGAGATTTAGAAGACTTAGAGGATTTAGCCCCTGGTTCGGATTTAATTATTACCAATTCCCAAGGAAAAAGTCTCGCCCAAAAGCTCAATATTCCTCTATATCGTATGGGTTATCCCATTTATGATCGCCTGGGTAATGGTTCTCGCTGTTTAGTCGGTTATCGGGGCACTATGCAATTTTTATTCGATCTCGGCAATATTTTTATTGAATTGGGACACTAGTCATTAGTTATTTGTTGATAATTGTAAATATAAAGGTAAGAAAATGGTTCAAGCTATAACACTAGAAAATCCACCAAAGCTAAATAAGCTAAATAAATTCCAGCATCCTTTTCTGCAAGAATTAATAAAGCAAATTCGTTTAGCAGATAGTTTTGGTCAATATAGTGACTGGTCTGATGAACTACTAATAGAGCAATTAATTATTTCTTCAGATCAAGAAGAATTATACTCAAAAAATCTCAATTTTGAGACTCTCAATCAGCTTCTAACCAAGGCTTTTTATAAGGCAATTGGAACAATTATTGAGAGTAAAACAGGACATAGTACTGAGATTTTTATTCATTTAAGAAGTAAAGAATTTAGTTCAGCAGTTATTTCCTGTGGCGGAGTTTTAGTTTTATATTCACTAATTTGGGGTTATAGAAGATTGAGTTTCCTTTCTCTATCAGAACTAATTGAATCGGCTGAAACTAATATTCGCAATGCTGTTAACAAGGCTAGTCTTTACTTAAATTTTGTTTATTAGTTGTCATTCGTATTTTATCCTTTGTCTTTCGTTATTTGAGCAATAACTAATGACAAACAACTAATATTTAGGAGATTTTAAACAATGAAAGTTGCTTTTGCTACTCAAGATAATGTCCATATCAATGCTCACTTCGGTTGGGCAAAAAAAGTTGATATTTATGATGTCTCTACTGATGGTTATAACTTCCTTAACACGGTGGAATTTGGTGGAGATCTCAAAGAAGATGGCAATGAAGACAAATTAGTCCCCAAAATTAAAGCAGTTGCCGATTGTACGATCGTCTATGTTTCTGCGATCGGAGGCAGTGCTGCATCCCGTCTTCTAAAAAACAAAATTACTCCACTAAAAGCGGAAAATAAAGACGATCAAATTACCGATGTGCTCAACATTTTGGTGAAAACATTAGGCAATCCTCCTCCCTGGTTACGTAAAGCCTTGGGACAAAATACCAAAAACTTCGATTTTGAAGATGAATAATTATTGGTCATTAGTACAAAGGACAAAGAACAAAAACATACAAACTACTAACTAATTATGACTACTACAACTACTAACCCAAAAACCACTACTAACATTGTTGAAGAGAGTGCTTTTCTCAAGGAATTAGTTTTACAAGTTCGCGCTCAAGATCATTATGGCGTTTATCGCAGTTGGAAAGATGAATTAGTCCTATCTAATTTTGTGGTTAGCAAAGAAAAGAAAAGCCAGATTTCTGTTGAAGGAGATGTGGATTCTGCTACTCAGTTAAGAATTCTCTGTTTCTATCGCGCGATCGCATCTAGTATCGAAAAACAAACAGGAAAACTCTGCCAAGCGGTGATCGATCTTTCCCATGAAGGTTTTGGTTGGTCGATTATCTGGACTGGACGTTTGATGGTGGTATCTCGTACTTTACGGGATGCTCAACGCTTTGGTTATCCTTCTCTCAAGAAATTAGCTGCTCAAGGTGAAAGATTAGTCGCTTCAGGAATTAAAGCGATCGAAGAATTTCCCAAGGCGGCAGACGGTTAATTTTTCTTGGCCATTGGTCATTTATCTTCAGTAGTAAATGACCAGTAACATAACAAAAAATATTAATTTCTATTCACGAATAAACATGGCTCAAACTACATTAGAAATTCCAACTCCTGAAGCTGTTGCGGAGTTGAAGAAGAAAATCAAAAAACTTAATAGTAAAGCAGGTCAAATGAAAATGGATCTGCACGATCTTGCCGAAGGTTTACCGACCGATTACGAAACACTAATTGAGGAAGCAACTAAAACCTACGAGACATATCATCAATTAGCCGAACTTAAACAACAACTAAAAAGTTGGGAAAAATAATGATGGTAAATACTCTGAAGTTAAGCAAAACTATTGCTGATTGGCAATATTTTATTGAACTAGAACAAATTAATCTAGTAGAAGGTAAATTTGTGATGAATCTTACCAATTTATCCCACATCTCTAAACAAATTTCACGACTCAAGAAAGAACTCGATCAAAGTTTTCCTGAATTCGGTGACCTTCAAGAAACTCTAGCTAACTATAACCTTTATCGACAGTTAGAAGGTTTACAACAACAAATCAACAAGCTAAGTGGAGTAATTTGTCATGACTACAACTGAAACAGCTAAAACTCTAGAAAACTTTCAAAAGCTAATTGATGCCGAAGATTATTTACAATTTTTTGACATCAAATATGATCGCGATTTTGTTAATATTAATCGCCTACATATTTTGAAACAGTTTTCTCTACTAATTAAGGAAGTAGATAAAGTTTTTCCTGATGTTACTGAATCAGAAAAATTAGAAAAGTATCGCTTGGCTTTAGAAGAAGCCTATGAGGTTTTCTTAACTTCTAGCCCTCTAGAAACCAAGTTATTTAAAGTCTTTCAAAGTAAACCAAAAAACTTTGTTTCTTTAGATGAGCTATCTAAAAAAGCTAATTAGTTATTGGTCATTGGTCATTGACAATCACTAATTTATCTCAAAAGCACAAACCACGAAGGACGAAGGACAAAGAACAAATGACTACTTTGACACCAAAGGAACTAGAACGCTATAGCCGACAGATTCAGCTTCCTGGTTTGGGATCAGAAGGACAAAAAGCGCTAAAAAACACAACTGCTCTGGTTTCTGGAGTGGGGGGTTTGGGTGGAACTGTGGCTCTTTATCTAGCGGTTGCTGGTATTGGTAAGTTAATTCTAGTTCGAGGTGGCGGATTGCGTCTCGACGATATGAACCGTCAAATTTTGATGACGGATGACTGGGTAGGTAAATCGAGAGTTGCTAAAGCCAAGGAAACATTATCTCAAATTAACCCTGATGTAGAAGTTGAGGCGATCGCCGAATATATTACTGCTGATAATGTAGATGCTCTCGTCCAACGTTCCGATATTGCCCTTAGTTGCGCTCACAATTTTCCCGAACGAGATTTACTCAATGCTGCCTGCGTGCGTTGGAACAAGCCGATGGTAGAATCTGCCATGAATAGCATGGAGGCTTACCTAACAACTATCGTCCCAGACAAAACCCCTTGTCTATCTTGTCTCTTTCCTGAAAAACCCGACTGGGATCGCCGTGCTTTTGGTGTACTCGGTGCGGTTTCTGGTACTCTTGCCTGTTTGACAGCCTTAGAAGCAATCAAGCTAATTACGGGATTGGGTAAACCTCTTTTGGGACAGTTACTCAATATGGATTTAGCCAATGTAGAGTTTAACAAACTTCGTCTCTACAAAGACCCTGATTGTCCCGTATGTGGCAAGAAAGTTGAAGAGGTAGAAGAGGAGAGGAAATTGGAACAGATGACTGAGAAAAGTCTAGAGCTTATAGCTTAAAACTTAGAGATTATAGCTTTCCAGCTACCAAATACAAACCACATACAACAAATAATAAACAACAAAGGAGAATCATCATGACCGTTTACTTAACCGAAAAAGCAGCTTTCAGACTTCGCAGTTTTCTTCGTGCTAATGCTGATGAAACTACCAATGAAAAAGGTGTTCGCCTAGCAGCAGTGGATGGTGGCTGTAGTGGCTTTGAATATGCTTTAGATATAGTAGATCGCCCTGAAGCTGACGATTTAATCTACCAACAAGATAAAGTAAACATTTACCTTGATAGCAAAAGTGCACCTTTCTTAAATGGCATTGTCGTTGATTTTGTAGAAAGCTTAACTCAAGCGGGATTTACTTTTGAAAATCCCAATGCTACCAATAGCTGTGGCTGTGGCAAGTCTTTTTCTGTTGCCGACTGCACACCTGAAGCTGTGCCTTGTAGCTAGAACAGCAATTTATTAATAACTAAATTTCTTGAGGAGAACAGAAACATGACTACTACTTATAAAGTCCGCTTAATCAAAGGAAAAAGAAAAAAACCTCCTGAAATAGATGTAACTATTGATGTTCCCGAAGACGAATACATCATCGATGCAGCAGAAGAACAAGATTTAGAATTGCCTTCTTCCTGCCGTTCTGGAGCATGTTCTAGTTGCGTCGGCAGAATTGTCGAAGGAGAAGTAGACCAAGAAGATCAAAGCTTCTTAGATGACAATCAAATCTCTAAAGGATATGTACTACTTTGTGTGGCGTATCCAAAGTCGGATTGTACAATTAAAACCCATCAAGAAGCCTATTTGGTCTGAATAAATAGTCATTGGTTGCTCGTTCTTGGTCCTTCGTCCTTAGTTACTAATGACCAATGACTGATGACAAAACACGCAAGACCAATGACTAATAACAAAAAAACATGGAAACAAGTTGTTTATAAAACTGGGGTTTGGCTAGCTGTTGAAATTTGGCTCAATCTTATCGGGTTGGATAACATTGCTGATTACAGTGAATTTATTTTTGCTCAAGATTTAGACTTAAAGCTTAAAAATAAAAATCGCAGAACAGTTAAAATTACTGAGTATCCACCCCAGTTTTGCCCTAAGATAGATGATTTTTGTCCCATCCCAGGAACAGTAACTAAACCATCAGATCTTGAACAACATAGCTATTCTACAAAAGTGGAAATACTTAATAATAAATGCCAAAAACTGGCAGAACCTTGCCTAAAAATAGTCTGCATAACAGGGATTGATTCTAATTTATACATTACCTAAATTAATCATGATTAGTCGAGAACAATTAGCTCAAGAATATATCAAGATTATTGAGCAATATTACCCCATAGCAGGTAGATTATTACGTCATTGTTTAGTGAAAATTCTCAAGTTAAATTCTACTTATAATCATACCTACTATTATAATTTAGGTATTTATTATCCAGATAGAATTGGCAAGCATCTATTAGAACAACAAGATGTTTTTCGAGATGCAGCAGAAAATATGGGCTTGAAGGAAGTTATTTTTTTTAATGCCAATTCTTTAATAAGGAATCCCAACTCAATGATTAAACAGCAAGACTTTCGTTTGTGGCTAGATCTATGTTGGATAGCCCGGGAAGAAGATTGATTTTTTTTAGGAAAGACAAATATGCATATCATTACTTTGCTTGTCTTATCGATATCTATAGGTACAATTCTCTTGGTAATTCACGATCGCGATGAAATTCATCAAGTTCTTGCCTTTTTATCAGGTTTAATTGCTTTTATTTGTATTTTTATTTTGTCCCCTCTTTTACTCAAGGGTTTATTAGTATTAGTATTGCTGACTATAGGACATAATATTTTTCCTGCTTATAGATGCTTTAAGTAATAGTTTGTTAGCTACTATTTTTTATATTAATAAATATTAAAGTAAAAATCTTACAAAAAATTAATTTGTATCTATATTTACAGTTACAAATATTCTTTTTTATTATTCTAAAATTAGTAATAAAAAAGAAAAATGGATTGTCACGATTGCCATCAAAGCTGTCAACCAAAACGTCAGAAACTGAGAGAAAGATTATTTGATTTTGGCTCTAAAAAATTAACAAAAAACAATTTCTCTGGGGACTCTCAAACAACTATTGCCCTAGTCGGTTCCCCTAACGTAGGCAAGAGCCTATTATTTAACCTCCTAACTGGTACTTATGTTACGGTCTCTAACTATCCAGGGACAACGGTAGAAATAGCAAAAGGCAATAGAATTATTGCTGGCAAGAAAGTAACTTTTTTTGATACTCCTGGGATGTATTCTCTAATCCCGATTACTGAAGAAGAGCGCGTTGCCAGAGATTTGATTATCAATGAGACTGTGGATCTAGTGATTCATGTAGTCGATGCCAAACATTTAGGCAGAATGCTTAATCTCACTTTGCAATTAATTGAGGCTCAATTACCCTTGTTACTGGTCGTCAACATGATAGACGAGGCAGAAAAATTGGGCATTTGGGTAGATGAAAATCGATTAGCCTACAAACTGAATATTCCTGTTGTCACTATGGCAGCAGCAGAAAAAGTGGGACTGAAAAAATTAATCGCTAAGGTAGCCGATTATGTCCAATCAACTCCTGTATCCCTCACCTATTGAAGCAGCAATTAGTCGCATCGAATCCTTACTCGGTGATTCGAAAAATTACATTTCGCGGCGCGCTCTTGCTTTATTGTTGCTGCAAAAAGATCCTATATTGCGATCGCAGTTAGAGCAAGAACCTTATTTTCTAGAGATTGAGAGAATTATTGCCGAGACTCAGGCAACTATGTCTCAATCATTAACTTTTGAGATCGCTCAATCCCGTCATCAATTAGCAATGGCAATTGAACAAGATGTTGCCATTCAACCTCACAAGCATCGGACTTTTAAACATGAGTGGCTGCATCAGTTAACTGTTCATCCTATTACGGGTATCCCTATTCTTGCTCTAGTTCTCTATTTTGGGATCTATCAATTTGTCGGGGTATTTGGAGGAGGAACATTAGTTGATGGAATTGAGGGTTTTTTTGAGTCTCAAATTAATCCCGTTGTCAATAGTCTTGTCGCCGCAATTATTCCCTGGCAAGTTATTCAAGATTTATTGGCTAATGATTACGGCATTATTACTTTGGGTATTCTGTTACGCCGTCGCAATAGTTTTGCCTATTGTTACGACTTTCTTTCTCATGTTTTCCCTCTTAGAAGATAGCGGTTATTTACCTCGTCTATCCTTATTGGTAGATAGGTTGTTTAAAACTATCGGACTTTCTGGGCGCTCTATTATTCCCTTAATTTTAGGCTTAGGCTGCGGTTACTATGGCAACACTAGTTACTCGTACTTTAGAAAGTAAAAGAGAAAGAATTATTGCTACTTTGCTCTTAGCTTTAACTATTCCCTGTTCAGCACAACTGGGCGTAATTTTAGGTTTACTTTCCCAAGAACCCACAGCTTTATTCGTCTGGGCTACTGTCATGGTGACAATTTTCCTGAGCATTGGTTTTTTAGCCGGAAAAGTTATACCAGGAAATGTCTCTTGTTTCTATATGGAGATTCCCCCTTTAAGATTACCTCGTCCTCAAGCAATTCTGACTAAAACCTACGTCCGTCTTAAATGGTATTTTGGCGAAATTCTGCCTTTATTTATCTTTGCTTCAGTCTTAATTTGGGCAGGTAAACTCACAGGATTATTCGATCTAGTAGTTAGGGTATTAGAGCCAGTAATGGTCTGGTTGGGATTACCTAAAGAAGCTGCACCTACTTTTCTCTATGGCTTTTTCCGTCGCGATTATGGGGCAGCGGGAATGTTTGACTTACATTCTTCGGGAATTTTAGCAGGGCAACAATTAGTCGTTGCAGCAGTCACTCTAACTCTATTTATTCCCTGTATCGCCCAACTGCAATTTATGTTTAAAGAACGAGGCTTTAAAAATACAATTTTGATTGCTATTTTTGTAGTTTTATTTGCTTTTTCTTTGGGCTATATACTTAATCAATTATTATCAATTATGGAGGTCAGTTTTTAAAATGCTTACTCAAGGTTTTACAGTTCACTATTCTCCTTTGGATTTTTTAGCAACTAAAAGCCAAGGGGTAATTACAGCAATTAGAAACAAAGATGAGCAAATTGTCAAAAAATTGCTAGCAATGGGAGTTCATAAGGGAATGCATATTACTTTAGAGCAAAGATTTCCTTCTTTTGTTATTAGAGTAGGTCGAACTCGAATCGCGATCGATAAGGATATTGCTAGTTCAATTAAGGTTAGAGTTACTGAAAGAAATTAGTTTTTTCTATTAGTTCTCGATCAATGTATTGGAAAGGAAGATATTAAAATGATAATCCAGAAAAAAATATTCGGATTCTTAAGTATTAGTATTTTGCCCTTGCTATTGCTAGTAGGATGCGATCGCACACAGAATATTCAACTAGGAAATCCTAGTCAAGCTAATTCCTCAATTGAATTAACTGTATCGGCAGCAGCAAGTCTTAAGAATGTAATGGAAGAGATTGCGCTTCTTTATCAACAGGAATATCCTGATAACAAAATTATCTATAATTTTGCTTCTTCTGGCTCATTACAATGGCAAATTGAACAGGGTGCGCCTGTGGATATTTTTATTTCTGCTGCTGTCACTAAGATGGATGCTTTGGAAAAACAGGATTTGTTACTAAGAGAAACGCGCCGAGATTTATTAAAAAATCAAATAGTTTTAGTTGCACCTAAAAGTAATAAAAATAATAGCCTTCAGCTTGATAGTTTTGACGATTTAACTACTAATAAAATAACTATGATCGCCCTAGGAGAACCAAACAGTGTTCCTGTGGGACAATATGCCCAAGAAGTCTTAACCTCTTTTGAAATTGCCAATAAAGTAAATTCTCAAGCTGTTTACGCTAAAGATGTTCGCCAAGTTCTCAATTATGTTACGACAGGTAATGTAGATGCAGGGATTGTTTATCGTACTGATGCTCAAGTTTCTGATAATGTCAAAATCGTAGCAACTGCTCCAGAAACTAGCCATTCTCCCGTAATTTATCCCATCGCTGTTATCAAAGATAGCGATAATTCAGATGCGGCAAGCGAACTAATAGAATTTTTAACTACCCCCGAAGTCCAAACTGTATTTGAAGAGTATGGGTTTGATTTGGTCATTGGTCACTAGTCGTTGGTTATTGGTCATTATTCATTATTCATTATTCATTATTCATTAGTTATTTGCTGTTAGTCATAACAAAGAACAAACAACAAATGATGAAGGACGAGCAACATAAAGATAAACAACAAATGGCAAAATTAGCCCCCAAACGAGATTGGCAAGCCTATTATAATGCAGTGGTCAATCGTCCACCCAGAAAAACACTTTTGACCGCCCTAGATACTTTTGAAAAACCAGGAATCGCGATCGACCTTGGTTGTGGAGAGGGAAGAGATACAGTAGAAATTTTACGGCAAAATTGGGCAGTATTAGCGATCGACCAAAATCCAGATGCGATCGCTAGTTTACGCGCTCGTTCTATTGATAATATCGATCGATTAGCCACCCAAATAGTTAATTTTGAAAAGCTAGAGCTTCCCAAACCAGTAGACTTAATTAATGCCAGTTTTTCCTTGCCCTTTTGCTCGACCGAAGCCTTTCCCAACTTGTGGTTTAAAATATTGAATTCTTTAGGTACTGGTGGCCGATTTTGCGGCCATTTGTTCGGAGAAAGGGATTCTTGGCGCGATCGCAAGTTAATTAATTGTTTTACGCGATCTCAAGTAGAATCTTTACTCAAACCCTATGCGATCGAAATGCTTGAAGAAGAAGAACATCCAGGTAAAACACCCCTGGGGGAAGATAGATATTGGCATATCTTTCATATCGTTGCCAGGAAAAAATGATTTGTCTTTCGTCTTTCGTCCTTTATCCTTTGTCTAATAATCAATGACCATTGACTAATAACTAATGACTAACGACCAATGACCAATTTAATCCCAATTTGGATATCCCTCAAAACAGCCACTACTGCGACGATTATTACTTTTTTTCTCGGTATTATTATTGCTTGGTGGATGTTGAACTATCAGGGCAAATCTAAGGGATTAATTGAAGGTTTATTGACTGCTCCTTTGGTGCTTCCCCCTACAGTAGTAGGGTTTTTATTATTGCTCTTACTTGGTAGAAATGGCTTTATTGGTCAAATATTAGATTATTTTGGCGTTACAATTATTTTTTCTTGGTATGCTACTGTTATCGCTTCAACAGTAGTGTCTTTTCCCCTAATGTATAAAACTGCTTTGGGGGCATTCAAACAAATTGATTCTAATCTGCTTGCCTGTGCCAGAACATTGGGAGCTTCAGAATGGAATATTTTCTGGCGAATTATCTTACCTTTAGCAAAACCAGGTCTAATTGCTGGTACTTTACTCGCTTTTGCTCGTGCTTTAGGAGAATTCGGTGCCACTCTCATGCTAGCGGGTTCCATTCCTGGGAGAACTGAAACGATTCCGATCGCGATTTTCTTTGCTGCTGAAGGCGGGGAAATGGATCGGGCGTTTTG
This sequence comes from Xenococcus sp. MO_188.B8, assembly GCA_030065615.1. GTDB lineage: Bacteria > Cyanobacteriota > Cyanobacteriia > Cyanobacteriales > Xenococcaceae > Xenococcus. The sequence continues at coordinate 45,973 of JASJDR010000028.1, forward strand.
GCTGGTAATTATTATGCTGGCAATTTCATTGGGAGTGATTATAGCGATTAATTATTGGACAGAAAGTAGTAGTAGGGGCGCAAGGCTTGCGCCCAGCAGAGTGAGCATTAGGAACGTAAGCGGTGCGACCCCGCGCCGCCGACAGCGGTCGGAACCCGCGGAATTTGTAATCCGCAAGGGAACGCCGACCGAGCAAGAGAACGCGCACCAAGAGAGGCTTACGCTCAGAAATTTTATAGGAAAAGTCATTACTGGTTTGGAGGGGAGAAAACATATTTCTAATCAACAAAAATCCTTAGAATATCCTGTGCCTAAAGCCAAAATCGAGTTAACTGTTAATATTCAAAAACAATTATCTGGATTTCTCTTAGATGTTAATTTTCAAACAGATCAAACGCCGTTAGGGTTGCTAGGTGCTTCTGGTGCGGGGAAAAGTCTAATTTTGCGCTGTATTGCTGGCTTGGAAACCCCTGATAGAGGACGTATTCTGTTAAATGGTAGAGTCTTATTTGATTCAGCTCAAGGGATTAATTTACCACCACGCGATCGCTCTTGTGGCTTTTTGTTCCAAAATTATGCCCTGTTTCCCCATCTCACTATTGCCGAAAATATTGCCTTTGGCATGCCGACAGGGAAATCTAAGCAGGAAATAAAACAAGAAGTAGAACGACAATTGATCGCGGTAGACTTACCAGGAATAGGTGATCGCTATCCCCAGGAGCTTTCGGGAGGACAACAACAAAGGGTTGCTTTAGCCAGAGCTAAAGCTAGCGAACCAGGAATCATGCTTTTAGATGAACCTTTTTCAGCTTTAGATACCTATTTACGAGATAAACAGGAAAAAATCCTCAGAAATAACCTAATTTATTATCAGGGAGTAACTTTATTTATTACCCATAATCTCGAAGAAGCCTATCGGGTATGTCCTAAGCTATTAGTTATAGATCGAGGAAAAGCGATCGCTAATGGCACAAAACAAGATATTTTTGAGCATCCTCGTAATTTTAGAACTGCCCAGTTAACAGGCTGTAAAAACTTTTCCCGCGCAGTTGCCATCTCAGAGCGAGAAGTAAAGGCGATCGATTGGGATTGTAATCTCGAAGTTATAGAACCAGTACCAAAATCTTTGGCATATGCAGGCATTCGTGCCCATCAGATTATCTTTACGAAGTCAGAGGAAGGGGCAAATACTTTTCCTTGTTGGTTAGCGACAATTAGCGAAACCCAACACCGCATGACTTTATATCTCAAATTAAACCAACCAGCAAATCATCCTGAAGATTATCATCTACAAGCAGAAGTTTTTAAAGACAAATGGGCGGAGTTAAAACATTGTTCCTTTCCCTGGAAGATTCAAATCAATCCTTTAAAAATCATTGTTTTTTAATCGGTAAAGCTCGATATGAATTATTAAGATGAAATTTAGGATAGATTTGTGACTTAGCATTTTCAACAATTTTTTCAACAAGCAGACATTGAAAATTATGATCAAATGAAAGATTTGAATGCTTCAAGGTTTAAATGGAAACAGAAACAATATTGACAAGGTATGCAGCAGGGGAAAGACAATTTCCCCAGATTAACCTGCAAGAAGTTGAATTAATCAAAGTAAATCTCAGTAACATTGACTTAACAGCAGCAGATTTAAGACAAGCACGACTTGGTAGAAGTAATTTTAGTCATGCTTGTTTGTGTTCAGCGGATTTAAGTGAGTCAATACTTTGGGGAGCAGACTTAACTCAAGCAGATTTATCTCAAGCCGTATTACGAGAAGCCGATCTTAGTGGAGCAATCTTAACTCAAGCTAATTTAGAAGGAGCTAATTTGCTTAAATCCATTTTAGAAGGAGCTAATTTCAGCGGGGCTAAACTTTGTCACGCCTTAATGATTGAAGTGGATTTACGCCCAGCTTCTGATTATCGCACTAATCTCAGTCAAGCAGATTTGAGTCATGCCGATCTTAGCTACGTCAATTTGAGTAGGGCTCTGTTATATCAAGCTAAATTAGATGGAGCTAGGCTTTGTCGTGCTAATTTGAGCGTAGCTAGGGGAGAAAATGCTTTAGCTACGGATTTAACTGAAGTTAGTCTCCGAGGCGCAGATTTAAGTTATGCCAACCAAGCCCAGTCAAGGTGGCGTGAGCCGAAAAAAATAATTCTCGGTTCCTAAGAATTATTTTTAATAACTTGACTCATTTATCAATAATTACTGCCTTCCTCTCCGAAGACACAAGAGGGGAAGTAGTCGAAAAGAATTAGTTCGCGAATGCCATGACTTTGTTGGCGCAAGCAATCTATTTGTGCACAAATACAATACAAACTGGGAAGGAGAGCGAATTCTAACATCCAAGTAAACTAAAGGTGGGGTCCAACAGAAGCGAGCGCTTCGACTTTCTTGTCTTACAAGTCAAAAGAGATTCACCAAGCTGGGTCTAATTCACCTTCAAGTCAATTGCCTGGTCAAGGGAAAAAAGCTGTCGGTTTGAGGGAAGATGAGCCCCAGGGTTCTGCCGAAGGGCAACGCGCTAGCCCCATCATCCTATGATTCCTACTAGAGAGAACTGTTGCAGTATGTCACTTCATCCTCAATCCCCAAACCAGATTCCCCCCGATACTTTCCGTGTAGCTGTTGCTGTTTTTCCCAAGGGAAATATCTACATGCGGATGCGCGACGAATTGGGCGCAATTTATACAGACGAAGCTTTTGCGCCTTTATTTCCCGTGCAAGGAAAGCCTGCCTTAGCTCCTGATTGGCTCAAAAAAATTATCCCCGCAACAGATTGGTAAGTACCTAAGCAAAATTAATTGTATATTCTATACCAAAATCTTTTAGAACCTTTTCCACATATTCAACTAAATTGTTCCAGCTCAAATATGCTTCTTTTTTAATCCACTCATATTTCATAAATCGCCAAAGAATTTC
>JASJDR010000029.1 GCA_030065615.1 Xenococcus sp. MO_188.B8
AAGTTGCAGTCCCCGACACTCGGCTTTCTGATTGGTGGTATGGTCGTTGCCGCCGTCAATAGCCGACTGCAAATTCCAGATGCGATCTATAAGTTCATCGTCTTCATGCTGCTCATAAAAGTTGGTCTGAGCGGCGGCATTGCGATCCGCAATGCCAATCTGGCGGAGATGCTGTTGCCCGCAGTGTTCGCCATGGTAGTGGGGATTCTTATCGTGTTCATCGGGCGCTACACGTTGGCCAAGCTGCCGAACGTCAAAACTGTTGATGCCATTGCGACCGCGGGCTTGTTCGGTGCCGTGAGTGGCTCCACCCTCGCCGCCGCCCTAACTCTACTGGAAACGGAAGGCATCGAATACGAAGCCTGGGCCGCCGCACTCTATCCCTTCATGGACATCCCAGCGCTCGTGACTGCGATCGTCTTGGCCAGCATTTATCTCAGCAAGCAGCGCGGTGCCGCCGACGAGCATCTTAGCAAGCAGGAGTATCTTAGCAAGCAACGCGTTACTGCAGGCGCTTATCCCAGCAAGCAGCACGTTACTGCAGGCGCTTATCCCAGCAAGCAGGACATTACCGCAGGCGGGTATACTAGCAAGCAGGACATTACTGCCGGCGAGTATCTCAGCGAGCAGGGCATTACGGCAAGCGGTTATCCAAAGCGTGATATCGCAGGCAAGCGAGTCAAGATATGGCCCATCGTGAAGGAAAGCCTCCAGGGCTCTGCCCTATCAGCACTGCTGCTCGGCCTCGCTTTAGGCGTGCTAACCCGGCCGGAAAGTATCTATGAGAGCTTCTTCAATCCACTCTTCCGCGGCTTCCTTTCGATACTTATGCTGGTAATGGGTATGGAGGCCACGGCAAGGATCGGCGAGCTGCGCAAGGTAGGCCAGTGGTATGCTCTATATGCATTGGTTGCACCGCTGCTACATGGGTTAATAGCCTTCGGTTTCGGCATGATTGCACACGTCATCACGGGATTCAGCTTTGGCGGCGTCGTCATCCTAGCCGTCATCGCCGCCTCTAGTTCAGACATCTCAGGTCCACCTACTTTACGAGCCGGTATCCCGTCGGCCAATCCCTCCGCTTACATCGGCTCGTCCACAGCCGTCGGTACGCCGGTTGCGCTTGCCTTAGGAATACCACTCTTCATCGGGCTCGCACAGGCGATGATGGGCAGCTGATCCCAGACAGGGCGCAGTCTACCGGTGCTTCCCTCACTCAGCAACTAACGCGGCGGCTAGATCAGCATGATAGCAAGCGGTGCTGCCATTTTCCTGAGTTTCTATATAGTTCAATGAATATACACATCGAGAGGTAAAACACATGACCCAAAAAGCTAGCAAGCTCGTCATCGTCACAGAAAAGTTGCTGCTGAACAAGATCGCCAAGATCATCAACGAAGCCGGGGCTAACGGTTATACGGTTGTAGATGCTGGTGGTAAAGGCAGTCGCAATGTGCGTTCGTCAGGACAACCCATCGTTTCTGACAACTACTCGAATATAAAGTTCGAGGTTCTCACCCGCAATCGGGATATGGCCGTGAAGATTTCGGATGAGGTCGCAGCGCAGTTTTTCGACGATTATTCGGGCATCGCCTATCTCTGTGATGCAGAGGTACTACACGCGCACAAGTTCTGACTCAAAACCCAGTCGATCAAACCAAAAGGGGTAATATCGACCTTAAACTAAATATTGGTAAGGGCTTTAAGATTTGAAGAAAGAGAGTATAAATATTGCCGAAAAGATGCCCAATTCGGCAATGTTCAAAATTTAAATCTGTCAGAACTGAGTAGCCAAATTAGTTAAAGTTTTTTTAATAAATATTCTTATTAGTGTCTCAGTAGAGTATAATCCCCCCCCTCCTTGGAGCGTAAGTTTTAGAGCGGAGCGCAATTTTGATCGCTTTTAAGTCGAATATTCAAGGTAAAATCTAACTATTTCCAGCCTGCGCGATCCATAATTTGTATAGCTTTGGCATTATTAGTGCGATCACCTGCAGCTTGGTTTGAGCGAATAAGCATGTCAAAAAAAACTATCGATTAGAGGTAATAGCAAAACCCAACACCATCTCCTACGATCATGAATGTATGCGATCGCGCAGCGCCTGCTAGTCTTCGACGCACTTCGTGTACGCAGACCACGCAGTGCCTCGCTTTACGCGATCGCTGATAATGCTAATCTGATACTTAAGTTAATCCATTTTTACGCTTCCTCTCTACTTCTTCAATTGCTCGTATAAAGAATTTATTGGAAAAATTGTTGGAAATATTTACGAATCCACAAGATAGGATTATTTATCTCTTCTTTTTTGAGCAAGCCCATTTCTTCAAGCTGTTTTTGAGAGATTTCAATTCTATCTTGACGACTCGCTAATTCTTGGCTAATTTGTTCAACCAAAAAAGGGTATTCTTGAAGTAGATCATGGAAATTTTCTGAATTTATTAATAACAATCTTGTATTTTTAGTTGCTTTCATAGTTGTAGGATAGGGAATATTTAATAATAGAGGTAATTCTCCAAAATATTCACCACTAGTAAATAAAAAGAAAGAACGTTCGGTTGTATTGGCTTGAAAAATCGCCTCGACTTCTCCCACCAAAATCAAGGCAAAAAAACCACCATATTCTCCTTGCCGAATTAATATTTCTCCTGCTTTTAAATAGCGTTGGTTACTAATTTTAATTAAATTAAGCAACTGTAAATCATTGAAATTTTTAAATAGGCTAAATTCTAACAGCAATTCTCTTAACGATGAATTTAAAGATGGCTTGTTGTTTTTAGAAATAGAGGAAGATAATTCACTAGTTAGAGAAGGCTTATTACTTGAATCTGGATGATGTATCCAAATATCTCTTTGAGGAAAAGGAATAGTAATATTATTTTGTCGTAAATTATATTCGATTGTGTACAATAGAGAACTTTTAATAATTAAAGCCCGATCCATCCTATCTATCCAAGCCCATAAAACAAAATTCAGAGCATTATCACCAAACCCAGAAAAAATAACCTGGGGAGCGGGAAGGTCTAATACTTCCTTTACCATCATTGCCGAATTTAAAAGTATATCAGTCACTACTAATAAATCGCTACCATAGGCAACTCCAACTTCTAAGTTGATCCGTCCCTGACAATTATCATAATTCCAGTTAACTACCACACTATTAGTTAATTCAGTATTAGGAATAATTAACTCTGAACCTTGTAAAGTTTGGATTACCGTTGAGCGAATCGAAATTTCCCTAATATAGCCTAATTGATCATGAAATTCGATGAGGTCTCCTGCTTTTAATTTTCTTTCTCCTAAGATAGTAAGACCACTAATAAGATTACGAGTTAAATCTTGAAAACCAAAACCAATACCAACTCCTAAACCACCAATAACAACAGCTAGAGAAGCTAAATTAATTCCCATTGTCTGAATAACAATGAAATAACCTAATGCTGCTAATGTAAAACTAATTAGAGTAGAAATAGCTTCTCGATTACTATCACTAATACCTAAACTCAGTAAAATCCGATATTTTAGTAAGCGTTTTATAATTCTCGCTAGAATACTAACAAAAATTAACAACCCTAAAATTTTTAAAATCCAAAGCAACGAAATACTTTGGCTACCTAAATAAAATAAAGGGGTTGTAAATATATTACCTAACCATCGAGTTATCATAATTCGTTAGACAATTAAAGATAATTTTTCAGATATTTGGTTGCACATGTCGTAGAATTACTTTTAAAAATATTGGATTAATAAATTTAATACAAATGAATTTTGGGCGTTGTTCAAAAAAAGTGAGATTTGGGGGCTATTATTCTCAGAGTTAAAGGGCGATCGCACTTTATAGAGCTTTTTTAGATATAATGACACCGTAACTATTGAATATGGGAAAACTACCTTATCAAATAATTCTACAAAGAATTTTGCGATCGCAATTAGTCAGGCTTAATGTATTTGAAAGACAACACAGTATAAAGATTTCAATCGCCTAAAAGCAGGAAACTATAAGGCAGAATAAGATAATTTCTGAAAAATACAGTACCAGAATCATCCTTGGTAGGTTGCGGTTAGCACGACTCGTAATGCATTATTTCTTAGCATAATCCCTAAGATAAGTTAAAGATTTCCCATCCCAGATGGGGATCGAACTAGGATTGTCAGCAAAGATATGAATAATTACAATTAAGCCTTATCAACAATACATTCACTAGCATTCAATCAATATCAAGATTTAGTTAAAGTGATATTAATGATTATTGCAACTCAATCTGTTTTTTAAAAGCAGGTATTGTCTGGTAAGGTGATTTTTACTTTTCGTAGTTTCCTCAACCTATAGGAGCATTCATGACAGCAACCATTACAAAAGAGGCGCAAGCTAGTCAACAGCAGCATCCTCCAAATACAATTGGGATTCCCAAAGAAATATTCGAGAATGAATCTCGGGTGGCAGCGACTCCAGATACAGTTAAAAAGCTGCAAAAATTGGGATTTGATATCTTAATTCAATCTGGTGCTGGAGAATACGCTAATTTCTCCGATGAAGCTTATAAAAGCGTAGGATGCAAAATTATTCCTGATGCTCGGAGTTTGTGGGAACAAGCCAACATTATCCTGAAAGTTCGGGCACCTCAAGGAGAGGAAGTCGAACAATTACCAGAAGGTAAGACTATTATTAGTTTTATTTGGCCCGCTCAAAATGAAGAATTATTAAATAAATTAGCTGAGCGCAAAACAACAGTACTCGCGATGGATGCGATTCCGCGGATTAGTCGCGCCCAAAAGATGGATGCCCTCTCGTCGATGGCTAATATTGCAGGATATCGCGCTGTCATCGAGGCTGCTAATAATTTTGGACGCTTCTTTACGGGGCAAATTACCGCAGCAGGAAAAGTACCTCCAGCAAAAGTAATGGTCATCGGTGCTGGAGTTGCGGGCTTGGCTGCTATTGGTGCCGCCAGAAGCCTGGGTGCACTGGTGCGAGCTTTTGATACCCGTCCTGTGGTCAAAGAACAAGTAGAAAGTCTGGGAGCAGAATTCCTCGAATTAGAGTTTGAAGAAGATGGCACTGGTTCTGGTGGTTACGCCAAGGTAATGAGTAAAGAGTTTATCGAGGCGGAAATGGCTTTGTTTAGGGAACAAGCTAAGGAAATCGATATTATTATCACCACCGCATTGATCCCTGGAAGACCTGCACCGAAGTTGATCTTGACTGATATGGTCGAATCGATGAAAGAAGGTTCTGTCATTGTAGATTTAGCTGCAGAACAAGGAGGAAACTGCGAAGTTACTAAACCCAATGAAGTTTATCAATATAAGGGTGTAACTGTTATTGGTTTAACCGACTTGCCCTCTCGGATGGCTGCCCAATCTAGCCAGCTTTATGGAACAAATCTCTGGCATTTACTCAAAGATATGGGTGGTGCAGAAGATTACAAAATTGATTACGAAGATCAAGTAGTCAGAGGCGCTCTAATTGTACATGAAGGCAAGATAACCTGGCCACCTCCAAAAATCGAAAATCCCTCTCCAACCCCTCCACCCAAGAAAGCTGCGGCGACTGCTACTGTTGCGCAACAGCAGGAAGAAAAAAAATCTAGTGGTTTAATTTGGATTGCTTTAGCTACTCTGGCTTTAGTGGGAATTGGGGTCGGTGCGCCCGAATCTTTCCTCTCTCACTTCACCGTCTTTGTACTTGCTTGTTTCGTGGGTTGGCAAGTAATCTGGAACGTCACTCCAGCTTTGCATACTCCTCTGATGAGTGTCACTAATGCCATTAGTGGGATCATTATCCTCGGCGGTATGTTACAAATTTCTGGCGAACTTACATCCCCTACAGTCATTTTAGGCGCGATCGCAATCCTGGTCGGAACTATCAATATTTCTGGGGGCTTCTTAGTAACTCAAAGAATGCTCAAAATGTTCCAAAAATAGTTATTGGTCATTAGTCATCGGTCATTGGTTACTAGGAACAAAGGACGAAGGACAAAGAACGAAGAACGAAGAACGAAGGACAAACAACAAAGGACAAACATAAGTAAGAATGTCAAATAATCTCTTAACAGTAGCTTATATAGCTGCTAGTGCCTTGTTTATTCTCAGCCTGGGGGGCTTGTCTAACCAGGAATCTGCCCGTAGAGGTAATGTATTTGGGATTATCGGCATGGCGATCGCTTTAATTGCTACCGCCTTTAGTGCCCAGGTTACAGGATATACTACTTTGGTCGGGGCGATCATTCCTGGAGCTATTATTGGTTCTATTCTGGCAGCACGAGTCGCTATGACTTCCATGCCCGAATTAGTGGCAATTCTCCATAGTTTTGTGGGTTTAGCTGCGGTTCTGGTTGGTTTTGCCAATTATTTACAGCCAGAATCTGGGTTAGTTGGTGCAGAAGCCACGATCCATGAATTAGAAATTTTCATCGGTGTGTTTATCGGTGCTGTGACTTTCACAGGCTCGATTATTGCGTTTGGTAAGTTAAGTGCCATCATTGGTAGCAAACCATTAATGTTACCAGCTCGTCATCTGCTTAATATTGCCATGTTAGTCGGCTCTATCTATCTAGGTTGGCAGTTTATGGGAACAGAGGATGGATTGCAACCCTTGCTGATTATGACTGGGATTGCCTGTGTGTTAGGTATCCACTTAGTAATGGCGATCGGTGGTGCAGATATGCCTGTGGTAATATCTATGCTGAACAGCTATTCCGGTTGGGCTGCTGCGGCTGCTGGTTTTATGCTTTCCAATGACGTACTGATTATTACTGGGGCTTTAGTAGGAAGTAGTGGGGCAATTCTGAGCTATATCATGTGTGCGGCAATGAATCGTTCTTTTATCAGCGTAATCTTAGGTGGTTTTGGTGAAGGTAGTGGAAAAGCTGCTGCTAGTGGTGAGAAAAAATCCTACGGTGAAGCTACTACTACTAATGTAGAAGAAACCGTAGAACTGCTTAATGATGCCAAATCTGTGGTGATTGTACCTGGTTATGGGATGGCTGTTGCCCAAGCACAACATATGGTTTCTGATGTAACTAAAATCTTGCGTAAGCGTGGTAAAGAAGTACGTTTTGGTATTCACCCTGTAGCGGGAAGAATGCCTGGACACATGAATGTTTTGCTGGCAGAAGCTAATGTTCCCTACGACATTGTATTGGAAATGGATGAAATCAATGATGATCTTTCTGATACTGATGTGGTGTTGGTAGTGGGTGCTAATGATACTGTTAATCCTAGTGCCTTAGACGATCCTGATAGTCCGATTGCGGGTATGCCAGTAATGGAAGTCTGGAATGCCCAACATGTTGTGGTGATGAAGCGTAGTCTTGGTATTGGTTATGCAGGGGTTGATAATCCTCTGTTCTATAACGATAATACTCAGATGTTATTGGGCGATGCGAAGACTAATGTTAGTGCGATTTTGAATGAGTTGTCGGCTAGCGAGAGTAAGAAAGAGTTGGTTGCTGCCTAGTTTCTTAATTTATCAAATTAAATAATTTTGTAAGAGCGAGCTTTACTTCGCTCTCTTTTTATTTAATGAGTTTAACTGTGATTAATTTATGATTTAGCGATCGCTATCTTTAAATCATACCTGAATTAAGCAACTCCTAGTGATTTTTTAGTAAGCTTAAACGCATTTAAATGACATTAATAGCATTACCTTGATTTTTAAGTTTCCTACTCCAATTAATAATCAACTCTCCTTGATTTAAAAGTTTATTGACTACTTTTTCAAGTTCTTATTTTGTTTCAAATTCTCGATGAGCAATATATTCTTTTGCTGAATGCCATACTAATTCTATTAAATTTTCTATATACTTATCCGTGGCTTTTTTATAGTTACCCTTTTTTCTTCCATCCTCTAAACTTTCTAAATTTGCTGGCTCTACAAGAACGCATCAATAAGCTACTCTTGTTTGGGAACATCCTATGATTTCTGCTATTTCTTTGGATGTTTTTCCCTCATCTAGAAGTAAAAATATCCATATTCTTTCTCTTATTTGATAATTTTCTTCTATTTTTAAGGCTTCTTGTAAGTTTTTCTTTTCTGATAATGACAGACAGTTTTTAGCTGGCATTTCTCGTTTTTATCTGAATTTGCTATTTTTATCTTATGTCCCCTAGGTGCGTTTAAGCTTAATAAAAGAAAAATTTTAAAATTATTATCTTGTAATTAGGAGTTAATTATCAAATGAAATATATCCCTTTGGCAGCCCGTATCTGTCTTTGCTCAATTTTTCTTAAAGCAGGAATTGACAAGATTTTTGGTTTTGCTGCTACTGCCGAAATGATGGCAGATCGAGGCTTACCTATTGCCAATATTTTATTGATTTTTACGATCGCTTTTCAATTACTGGGCGGACTTTCTTTACTGTTTGGGTACAAAGTTAAAATTGGCTCGATACTGTTAATACTATTTTTAATTCCTGCAACTTTAGTATTTCACAATCCGCTTGTCGATCCTAATCAAATAAATAATTTTCTCAAAAATATTGGTCTAATTGGTGGCCTATTAATGGTTATTTATGCTGGTGCTGGTGCATTAAGTATCGATAACTCTACCGAAAAAGAGCAACGCCGACAAGAAATAACAAATAACTAATAACTAATCTTAAAGCAAGTTATTGCTGAATTTGAGTCAGTCTCAGCAGATGAAAACAGGTCGTAATCATTCTGAGAGTAGACGAATCAATACTATGCTTTTTAGTAATAACGGGCTTTAGGATTTTATAAAGAAGAGCGTAAAATCTGTAACTAAGATAAATAATCACTCGTTCTGAAGCTGTGCAAAATTTTCATTCCAGAATCGTAATGCGGTATCTGTTGTGATACCAGTGTCAACAAGATCTTCGACTAAAATAATATCTTTTACTGCGATCGTTTTTTCTGGTAAACCTGTTGTTATTTTAGCTTCACCAGAACTGACCATTGACGAGCCATAACTAGACAAGCGAAGAAATTCGATATTGGCTCGGGATTTTAATCTCTCTAACTAAATCGGCAAGGAAAATAAAAGAGCCTTTCAGTATACCCACTAATACTAATGAGTGACCTTGATAATCTCGTTCTATTGCAACTGCCAATCGTCTGACGATTCTGACAATCTCTGCTTGAGATATGAGATAAACTCAGTAAATTCAAATTTTTAAGTGATTTGTATAATCACTTTTAATCTAATGATACATTAAAGTTTTTTATTTCAACGCTTCCGCACCAATTACCTTGGGTTTCAATATTGCTTCTAAAAGTTTTAACATAATCGTTAGGTAATCCATGTGCACGCCACTTGTCGAGAATAGGCTTGACGCTGATAGAACCAGAAGAACGATACTCTTGACGGACGGCCCAAAATTGTTGCCAATTTTTGTGTGTTTTAAAATAATGCTTGTATAAACTACCATTATGAAATGTTTGTCCTAAATAGCTGCCAAGCCTTGTAAGACGCTCGTGAAACTCTTCAGGAGTGTCACTTGAATGCTCAACAACATAATTTTCATACCATCCTGAAACAAAATTTGCGCATTCACTGCTGTACAGGCAAGGTCGTGTTGGAATTTTAGAGCCAGTCCACCATCGGCCGCCTGTTCCTTCAAGATTGACATTTATGGTTGCTGAATGCGTAGTATTGGGAGCAAGGTCATCGACACGCAGGCCAATTTTTTTGACAATTGCTGTATCAAAGCCGCCATTCGTTATCTGCATCTGAGTTGTTAAAATACCGTCGCCACTGAATTGACGACAAAAATTCCCTTCAAAGGTGTCCGATGTCCAAGCATGTGATTCCATCTTTAATGGTCCAGAACCAAAGGAAATTATTCCTGCCGGGTCTGTCAATTGGCAGCTTTTCAGTGGATGAGCCTCTGACTCCTTTATCAATGTTGCCCAGTCAAATGAACATGGCTTCTCCGACTCAGTTAGGGTAGGCTCGCTAGTATCAACCTGCGACAACATCAGCTTATCTATTTGCAGATTTTTCTCTTGTCTTCCGATTTCTATGGTAGAAACTTTACCATTTGCACAGACGTTAACGGCGCCAAGCTTGATAGACTGAAACGGACTATTGGGAATGATATGAACGTCTTTTTTAAAGGTACCGTAAACACCGAATTTAGCTGGATTCGTGGCTTTATTTGTCGCAAGAACCATTGCCGAAACTTCATCTTTAATATATTGTATCGGTTTCAGAAATTGATGAATATCACCAGTTTGAGCCCAGGTACTCATCGGCAATAACATGGATATTGATAATAACAGTCCTGCTCTCATTTACTTCTCTTCATAATTGTAAATATTTGCTCCTTCTGCTGGCCTGATAAAAGAATTTCGTCTAGAAATAATGTTTTGTTTTGCCATATTGCCAACAAATGGTAAATCAAGCATTCTATGCATAAAAGGCAGTTGATTAATACTTACAAATCTATTACTAAAGTTTGAAAACCAGCAAACTTCAGGATGTAATGAAAGAAAATTATAAAAAACTGTGGTTCCCGAGCGACCTGAACCTAATATAACAATTGGTTTGAAAATTGTTTTGTTATTGATCATGTCTGTTTTAACTTTAAATTAATATAAGCTCATGTAAGGATGGCCAGCCATCTCTAGCATTAGGACAAAAAATCGGTAAACTAGATTATGATTTGAAAAAACTTTCAAAAATAATTTTTTTTAAACTATTTTATATCTTTTACAACGTCTTTATAAATAGACATTAATGTCAAGCAATATTTTTGAATATCAAGTGAAGCAACACGTTCTCTTGCCTTAGCACCTAGAGAATTCCTCATATCTTCATCCTTAATTAAAGTCTGCATTGCAGAAGATAACTCTTGGATGTTTCCTGGATCGATCAATAATCCTTCAGTTCCATGAGATATTAATTCTGGTATACCGCCTACTGGTGTTGTAACAACTGGTAAGCCAAAACTCATGGCTTCAAGAACTGCCATGGGAAGTCCCTCATTATAAGATGGCAATACAAAAACATCAGATTTGGCTAAAAGAGCATCTCGTTCTTCCGAGTTTACCCAGTCATGAACAACGATTCTATTTGTTAAATCTAAGTCTTTAATTAAAGCGTGTGCATTTTCAAGATCTCCATCTCCTGCAATAGTAAGACTTGCACGACTTCTCTGTTGAGAAGAAATAAGAGAAAAAGCTTTAATTAATTCAAAAGTTCCTTTGCGTTTGCCGATACGTCCTAAAAATAAAAAATTTATAGTATTCGAGTCTTCAGTATTGGGATTGTGGTTTTGTGAATCTTTAGTTTGTAATGGAAATTTAACTGGATTTGGTAACACAATAGTCTTATCTTCTTCTAAACCTAAATTGGTAGTATAAAACTTTTTCCAGCTTTCTGAAAGAGCAATAAAATGACTACAGTGGCAAAATAGATAACTAACATTTCGCTGAATCAATAACGGTAGATTGCCATAAAAAATCTCAAAACCAGCTCCATGAGCATGCAAAACAATAGGTATACGGAAAAAAAATGAAATAACAATGAGAATTGTTGTCCGAAAAGTACTGCCCCGTGAACAAAAATGAATATGAATAAGGTCAACTTCTTTTGTGAATAATGTCCGACTAAAATTAACTATTGCTTTTAAAAATACTAGGCTCTTTTTAACCATAGAACCATTTTCAATAGTAGCAATATGCTTTAAGTGGAATTCAGGAATGCCCTGCTCTAATATCAGCTTTTCAACAGATGCTATTCCACCCATACAATTTAATCCAGCACCTAACATAACAACTTGCAAGGGTTTATTTTTGTTCATGCGATTTAATTTTAATTTAACTTATTAAAAATTGAGAGCCTATTCGTAAACTCACTGTAATCATTCCTTAAAGGATAAGGCTTACAACAAAGTTAGGACTTTTAAGCTATTTGATAACCAAAAGATAATGATAGTAAAACTTTCAGGATTCTTAAGATTTACTTTAAGAATCAGTTCTGAATTCAAGATTGAATTTTTATTACTTAAGTTGTATTACTCGATATTTATGAATCCTGTAGGTTCTGATTAATCCTGGAATAAAACCTTCATCCTTAATATGAAAATTAGCTGAAGCGCAAGCATCATAAAACAATAGTATTTTCTCCATGAGTGGATTAAGGGGTTTAAATTTTTTAGCAAATTTCAAATCATAACCAAGAGAACTAGCCACAGGATAGACTATTTCTTCTATGCGCTTAATCGTATGTATATTTAGTACTTTTAAATACTTATACTTATTTGTTTTGACTATTTCAACTTGTCCCTTAGTATCTCCGAGATTCTCAGTAGGTCTGTCTAAATAAAGCATTTTAGTATTAAATTCGCAACCTAAGAAATCACAAATATTTGATAATACTTGTTCTGGTTCTTCAACTAGGTTTTCGTAGAACACTTCAAGATAGTCATCGGCAAAATCACGGCTAGCTATTCGAGCATTTTCTATTTCATATCGCCAACTATTTGCTGAGCGAAAAATATTTTTACCCCAAGCTTTTTTGGCAGAGATACAATAATCTCCAGGGTGTCTAATAATGTGAATAAATTTTGCTTGAGGATATAGTGCCTTTAAAAATCTTAACCGTGACAAATATTGTGGAGTTTTATCTCCCCAGATCACATCCTTATTTTTTTCTTGAGGAATATAAAACCTAAATATAACCTCAAAAATCTCACTCCATGATCTACGATCTACTATATTTTTATCTAGATATGCTTTACTTACAGTAAATCCCATAGACTGCATATTGCTAAAAAAAGTAGTCTTAGTTAAAGCATCATAAAAGTTTTGGAATTCGTTATCATCTTCAAATTTAGGTGGGTTTCCAAATTGGTTAATCAAGTAAGGAATGCAATATGATTCTATGGTAGGTATACTGATTCTAGGATGTTGATTTAAAAGGTCTCGTATAAGTTTTGTCCCACTTCTATGCATGCCTACAATAAATAGGGGACCTAAAAATTTATTCTGATTGTCCATTTCTTGTGTCAATAATTTTAATCCAAAATGTTGTATTAAATCTTTTTTAAACAGTGTTACTAGCTTTTCTCGTCATTAAATAGCGTAGTTGTCGACGTAATTCTAGAGGGATGAACCATACCAAAATAAATGAGAGACAATCTTTGAATCTGGGTTTGCCATTATTGACAGCTTCAAATAAGAGTGGGAAAAAAGCTTGCCACTCTCTATTCATTGAAGCCTGACGATTTGCCACACGTAATAAAAAACCAGAATAAGCTTTAGGTGTTACTAAATCTTTAACCGATCTAATCCAATCTCTAGAAAACTTCCAATTTTTAATACTACTAATAGCTTCACGATCATCATCGTAAAATCTTATTGCAAGTACTTCTGGAATAACTTCAATTTTTACCCCATTAAAATTACTAGCTCTAATCAACCAGTCCCAATCGACATGTTTACGCAATTTTTTGGTAAAAGGAACTTTCTTTAATAAGTCTTTAGTTGTAAAAAAAGTAGATGTTTGGATTGACTCTGCTCTTTCAACTAAAGATTTACGCACGAACAAAAACTCACTAATATCTTCTTCTGGCTCGGGTAATCTTTTTGGAAGAATGAAATCTTCTTTTGGAGTTTTTTCTATAAACCGACTAGCAATGACTGGGAACAAAGATGAAGATTTTTCTGCTGCTGCTAATTGGCACTCTAGCTTATTAGGAAGCCATTCATCATCATCATCGAGAAAAGCAATCCATTTACCTTGTGCATCATCAACTCCAGCATTTCTAGAGTCTGCGCAGCCAACATTTATTGGCAATGGTTTAATTCTTAACCTTGGATCGTTAATTTTTTTGAGTTCTGTAACTGTTTCCTCATCTGGACCATCGACAACAACAATCACTTCAATCGATTTAAGGGTTTGCTTTAAAGCACTATGAACTGCCCTAGTAACAATAGTGGCCCGATTGAGAGATGGAATAACTACACTTACTGTAATTAGGTTATTTTGATTCATGAAGGTTAATTAGGAATTGTTAATTGAAAATTTTACAAAATTTAAACAAGAGAAATACTATTTGGCACTTAGTCGTTCATTAATTAGCTTTATAAAGCTACGAAAATAGAATGATAAAGGATAGGCTCTTTCACTAGGGATAAATATTTTTTTCAAAGTTTTTATTGGTCTAAAGTGTTTTTTCCGAGTAAGCAAGATAAGTGCAGTTTGAGAATCGGATTCATAAGTATTAAGTTCCTCAACTAAAAGTGATGTAACTTTTTTGAACAATTGAGGTTCTTTGTCAGGCTCGATTGGTTCGGGTCGAAATTCGTTATTGATATAAATTGGCTGAATAGTTACATTTTTCACAGCATTTTTAACAAAAGTAATATTTAACATCATAGTTAATTGGGTATCAGGATTAGGGGGATCATTGATTGTATGATCAAACAAAAAATTACCTAAACTATATGCAATAACTCCCCCATGATAAAGCTCTACTGGCTGCAAAACATGAGGTCCACTCCCAATTATTAGATTAGCTCCAAAGTCAATCATTTGATGAGCAAATTCCACTTGATGTTTTTGTGGTAATTTTCTGTTATATCTTCCCCAGTGAATATTAACGATAATAATTTTATTTTCATCTTTAGCCTTCTGGATATCTGCTAAAACACGATTTTTCTCGGCTCCATTAGTACCTCCTTGATTTTTTTTTGATCTTCCATAATAGGAAAGAAAGGTAACATTATCATATCCTGATATTTTACCTGGTTGTTTTTTTGTTTTTTTATCAATGCCTGCCCCTGCATAATTAATACTTCTATTTTCCAATTCAATAATAGTATCTTGCAAACCAGAGATCCCAAAATCCATCATATGATTATTAGCAAGGGAAACAGCATTAAATCCTGCATCTGTTAAAACATCTAAGGTATTAGGTCTGGCAATCACTGATTCTTGATTTACATTTGATACTCCGGTATTAGAAATTGGACATTCTAAATTACCAATAACAATATCACTAATATTTAAATGAGGTTCAACCGATTTTAAAAGATACTCATGTCCTTTTCTCTTAACTAGGCTCTCAATTCCACAAGCTAAAAGTATATCTCCGACAGCAGTAATTTTTATTGTTTCTTTCATGATAAATTTTAATATTTGATTTTTGTTATTCAACTATTATCTATTTGATTTTTAGGTTTAAGTTACAATTTTTTAATAGATCGAGAAATTGGAGTATGCTGATACATTATTTTTCGATGAGTTGATATAGCTATAGCAATATTGAAAGCCCAATACACAGACCAAGGACTTGTATTAGATTCGGTAATACTAACTAGAAACAATAACGTCAAATACCATAATGGCCACAAGGCGAAAGCAGATTTAGTAGAGCGGATACAAGCTAAAGAACGGAAAAAGATTGTTAAAAAAACTAATGTAGCAATTACGAAACCGATCAACCCAAATGCAAGCAATATTTCAAGGAAACCATTATGACTATTGGGTGCTGCCCAATCTGAATCTATTAGTAACAAAAGTTTATCCGATTCCCCAGATATTCCTGACCAAAACGAATCGTAACCATAACCCAACCAGGGGCGATCCATAAAACTTGATATAGATCCTTCCCAAAGCGGGAGACGACCTGTTAAAGTAGCGTCTTTACCCAAGGCTTCAAGAAAGAAGCCTAGATTAGGAACTAATAATATTAACGAACAGCCAACGGCTATAATGAAGATACTAAAAAAAATTACTATCCAGTTGTAGGACCAGCGGAAGGTTCTGTATAAGGGGTAAAGTGCCAGTAAAGTAAGCACAGCCACCAGGGCAGTTTTAGATTGAGAAAGGATAATTAGTCCGAAGGAAGCAGCACAACCTGACCAGAAAAGCCATCGATATTTAGATGAGTCTATTGCTGACAAAAAGAACACCATCGTACCTATGACCATCATACGACCAAGCTGGTTTTTATGTGCAAAAGCACCTCGCCAAGCTCCGTCAAGAGTTCCTCCCCACATTATTCCTTGTTGTGGTAAGACTAATCCGAAAAAGTAGCTCAAAAGTATAGAGATAGCAAATGTCCAAGTTAATATTCTAAGTTGATCTCTTGGGTTATAGCGTACTGCAAGAGACAAGCCAATTATAAAGGTACCCATAAGTTTAAGAGTTGAATATAAGGACGTGCCATAGTCTACCGACCAAGAAATGGAAATAATAATTAGTCCAATGTATAACCAGAAAAATTTTTCTTGGACTAATGTCCAAATTGTCTTTTTCCAATAAATGAACAAAAACCAAAGCGAAGTAGGATAAGCAATAACTGCTAAGATTTTTATAAATACATAGCCTCCAGTCAGCATTAAAATGCTCAATACCATAGAGCCTTGATCTATAAATTGGATAATTTTTGCTGTTGTAATTTTCAAACTTCACCTCCCCTACCCTGATGCCAGTAATACCAAGCGACGATACCCCAGCATCCCATTCCTAATAAACTTTCGGAGGCTAGAGTAGACCAGGCTGCACCTTTCCAAGAATATAAAGGGATTAACCACAAATTAATCATAAAGTTAAAAAAAGCAGTACTTACTTGCATGGCAGAACGGAAACCTTGGAGATCTGCACCTGTCAGGGTATTTCCTGCGAACATATTTAAACTTTTAAGTAATGGCAATAAAGCAAGCCAACGTAAGACTTCTATGGCACTAGCATATTCTTCTCCTAATATGTATGGAACTATAGATGCAAAGAGCAAAATTGCGACTCCAATAGCCAAACCATAAACCATTGCTAAAGGGAGAAGCTTTTTTACAAAACTAACACTAGTACGGATACCTTTAGCTCCCTGCTTAAAAAAAATCGGATAGCTAGAAAATAGCAAAGAAGAAAGAGGAATAAAGGCCACACTTATCAAACGGTAAGCAGCAGCATAAACACCGGTTGCTTCTAGTGTAGAAAGCCTTGCAAGCATTGTTTTGTCAATGTGACCATATATATTTCTAGAAGAGTTACTAACTGAAAAGTAAAAGCCTTGAACTAGCTCTGATTTCAAGAGTTCTATATCTAATCTAGGTGGACCTAAATGATACTGCACAAGAATAAAAGCAATAACAGTAGCAAAAATTTTGCTGATCATATATAGACATGCCCAAGTGATTATTCCCTGTTGAGGAAAGAAAGATACTAGACATAAGGCTGCCATTAACTTTGTTATGCATGTTAAAACCTGCAATTGAGCTACTACATTTAACTTATTAATAGCTTGAAAAACTTGAATTGCTGTGTTTAAAATAATAGCAAATATTAAGTCGGATATAATAGCAAAGAGAATAACTAAAAAGGGAATATTTGAATTTAAGAATGCAGGAAAAGTCAAAAGTATGAAAGTATTTAAAACCAAAGCAGAAACAAGAATAATAAAGAGAGCATTCCCCCAGTAAACTGCAAATGAACTAAGATTTCTACTAACTTTTTTAAGTAAAATAAAGCCACTTCCCAATCCCACGAAAGGAGCAAAAATTTGATTTAATGCGATTACACTTACAAAAGCTCCGTATTGTTTTATCCCCAAAGCACGGGTAATAATTACGAAGCAAGCAGCCTGAATAAAGATATTAATACTCTGAGCTAGAAAAACCCAAAGTGTATTGGCAGCGAGAGAGTTTTTTCTCAGACGGCTGATACGCAATTTGATATTATTATAATTTATCATCAATATAGTTATAAAATTATCTTCTTATAAAAAGCGGAAGTCAAAAGCCCTAAAGGATAACGCTCCGCATATCAAAAGTATTTATTATCAGGCTTTTGAACTGTTGTAAATAGTGAGCTTATATACGTATACGTCCGCTAGTGGTGCTTGGTAAGTCTTGCTAAAACTTAGAAGTATCCGAATTTTGATTGATCAAGATTTTATAAATGATGGGCTTGTTTAAGCCCATGTTTACTTGTTTGAAATTTATACCTCATTTGCTTAGAATCTATAATTAAATGACACTCTCTTGTAAGTTTGGTAGAGCCTTTTATATACTGTGAACGGATGATATTTAGACTTTTTAAAAAGTAGCAAAAGCATTATCTAGTTTGAATCTCAACCTTTTATTAAAAGTTCAGTTTTAACTAACCAGATTGCAGTATCTTTATTGTTACTGTTCTACTGCATTAACAACCATACCAATAACATTTTGTTCAGTCATTTCCAATAAATTTTGACACTCGTTAGCTTTAGGATTATCCAATACTCCCAACCTTGCTACTAAAAGAATTCCATCAGCTATTTTGCCAAGATTTAAAGTCTCTAAGTGGTCTATTACAGGGGGAGAATCTATTAAAATTAGATCGTAGTCTTGAGATAAATCTTTAATTAATGATTCCATTTTTTGAGAATTGATAATATCTAAAGGATCATCGGTTTTTTTGCCAGATAAAAGTAAATCTAAATTATCAGCAACACGATGACGTAATAGATCCAGCATTTTTCCATCACTTATGATATCTGTTAAGCCTTCATCATGAGTAATTTGCCAAATTTTTTGTTGTGAAGGGTGATGTAGATTAGCATCAATTACGAGAACTTTCTGCCCTAATTTAGCTAGAGTTCGTGCAAAATTTGCCGTCACTTCAGACTTTCCCTCTTGAGCAGTGGAACTAGAGATTACAATGGTTTTAGCTGATCTCTTATCACTAATAATTTTAAACCTAGCTTGCAACATAGAAAATGATTTGCTGCTCAACAAAGGGTCAATTATATTTGGTGAACTCTTTACTATTGTTCCTTCTTCTAAGGAAACAATGGGGGCTGGCTGATTGTTGAGGGGAAAAGTTTGGCAATCATCAAAATTATTAAATAAAGAGCTAACTCTAGTAAGATCGTTAATAGTGATACTGTTATGAGCTCTAGTAAATTGTTCCATCAATTTTTTTAATGGAGACAAATGACTTATTTTATCAAAATTAGGAATGGTTCCTAAAATTGGATAATTGAATATTTGCTGAAGTTTTCCAAGATTTTTAACGGACTTATCAGTTATTTCTAAACTAGTCATGGTAACGATACTCATGATAGTACCCATCGCAATTCCCAGAGCCATGATAATAATCAACTGACTGTTATCAGAGACAATTTGAGCAGATTCGATAATTCGAGCATTGTTAAAATTTTGTTGCTCAGCCAATGTAATATTTTCTCGACTTTTTAAAAGATGTCTATAATTAGATTGAGCAGCTTCTAGCTGTAGTTTTAAATCATTGTATTCATTCTCTATTTCTGGGATTCTATTAAGTTCTTGCTGATCTCCGTGCTGAATACTCTGCAAATGAGCTATTTTTTTTTCTAATCCTGATATTGTTTGCTCTAAGCTGGATAAATTACTAATTAATTCCTCCTTGATAGTAGATCTAATACTATTATGCAAATCAGCAATTGTAATTTGCTTACTTGCAGAGCTGGGAACTTTTTTAATTTGATTTTCCAGAAAATTCTCTACCGATTCAACTTGCTCGTAAAGACTAATCATATTTGGATTTTCTGCCTGAAAAATGTCCTGTCTTTGAAGGATTTTATTTTGTAACTCAGATAAATTCTCTAATGCTTCTGGAACATTAGGAGATTGAATAATATTCTGTAATGCGATCGCCTGTTGCGGATTTAGCCCCAGTTGATTCTGTATCTTTTCTGATTTACTGCGGGCTTCTTGAAGTTGAACTTGAATATTATTAATTTGATTTTCAAGGTTATTATTATTTTTTATTGTACTTATTGATTCTTCCTCAAAAGAAATTATTTGATATTTTTCTTTGAATTCTTGCAAAGCTTTTTCTCTTTGTGCTACTCTCCTTCTTGCTTTTGGTAATTGTTCGTCAACTATTTGCTGAGCCACTATAACAGGTTTACGACTATTTAAAAGATTGCTTGAAAGATAGGTCTTCATTAATTGATTAACGATATTTCTTGCTTCTTGCTCATTATCACTGATATAAGAAACTTCCAAAACATCTGTTCCGATAACTGGTTCAATATTAAGTTGGCCCACCAATTCTTGGGCAGAAATAAATGAGCTAATTAAGTCCAATTTTTTAAGATCATCTATTGTTTCTTCTGCAATAGGGATAGATTGAAGCACTTCAATTTCGGTATTGATAGGATTGGCATCACGCTCTAAAGCAGCCAAGCTGTTAATATCTTCTCCTATCCCTGTGAGGGCAGAAGTTTGATCTATTTTGAAGAGTAATTTACCTGTAGCTATATATTTAGGTTTTTGCTGACTTGCAAAAATAGCTGATAAAAAAAAGCTTGCAAGCAAAATAAAAAATCCTACTTTCCAGCGCCTCCTGAAAGCGTACCAAAGATTGTACAAATCAATCTCAATCTCTGTAGCTGCGGCACTTAAATTCTGATTCATCATCTGAAACTCCTGCATAACTAATGTTCGTGGGATAACAAAAATTGTAGTTCTCTTAGAGAAACAAGCATAAATCTATTAGTTTTATTTAGGCTGGCAAGCTTGGATAAATTTAAAAAATGGCATAAATGGTAGTTCTACTACTGTTGTCTTTCTGGAAATATTATTTTTTTAATAAGTCTCAAGAGTCATTTAGATATGCGCTTCCTATGATTTTGCCAAAGCCGACCAAAGTAGTTATTGGCTTTTTGAGATTAAAAGCTAAATAGCCAATCTAGGCGAGAGGATTTATAAGGGTGAATTTGGAGTGCCATTCCTTCATCGCCATCTCCATATCCAGGTAAAAGACCTCCTATGTCAATTAGGTGAGGAATAACTTCTAGCATTCTTCGCAGTAAATCTTTGTTATTGGAGATCGACTCCTTAGCAATACTTCAGTTAGGGACATTGCTTTTAAGCGCATAAAATACCATTTAAGATTTTTAGCCATAATTCACACATAAAGTCTTAATTTATCTTTATTTTCTGCAAAAAACTTTCTATTCGTTAGATGAATAAACAAATGTATTAAACAATAATTATGAGTATGTAGTAGTAAATGTATTAAATGGGAAAGTAATAAATGTCCGAAATATATAAGACAATTTCCTGTAATAATCTACTACACAATATAAGGCTCAATACCGTACTTCCAGCAATTGCATACATAATTTAATTCAAAGAAAAAAATACTTATAGCAATTACCTAAAGTATAAACACCTAATTTTTATCAAGTATTCTACATAAATGTATTTGTAAATTGCAATATTAGGATTAAAAACTTAAAAATCTTTTAATATTTGAAATTGTTTAATTTCATCCAAGAAAAATTCCTGAAAGCGATATTAAGAGTGTACGTAAGTATATACTTAGTTAATATTCCTTTAATGATTACATTCGTATTTAGTGTTTATTCTTCAAAACACTTCTATAATACAAGCTTTGCTTAACTTCTGTTATGTAAGGATTGCATGGATTTCGTCAATTTAAGTAAAGCCAGAGTATTAAGCATACTACCAAAAAAATACTAAAATATTATGCAAATTTGATATGTAAAAAATTTTTATACAAATCATAAAAATCATACAAAATTATTATCAATAATATTCGATAAAAACACTTATTTATTTAGTAATCAAGAAAATTCTTGCTGGACAATATAGATAAATATTGCTAAAGAATATAAAAAAGTCTATCAACTTGAAAATTTTATATTTACTTAATTTTAATTTTGATTGATTTTTTGTATTAATGATATTGTCGAAGTAAATCTAGATTACGTATATACGTACGTAAATAAAAACTGAATTAAATCTAATCTTTAAACATTCTAATTCTAGATTTTATAGCAATTTTGATATTCTTTTTCATGAGATTCTAGAATACTGATAGCGATTTTTTTTGACTAAGCTAAACGTTTTTTCAGATTCTTTAAAAGGGAATTCTGAATAAAAGCATATTAGAAGTGCTTAGTTATGTAGGTGTGAAAGAGGAGTGAATCTAACGATAGAGGAGTGAATCAAAAATGGTAACAAAAAGCCAAAAGATTTCTTATATTTTTCGTAAGACAAGGGGATTGGACTATTTCTCAAAACGTATATCTGACTATATAGTTGCAGGGTTGCTTTTGAGTATTTTGTGGCCTATATTTATCTCAGTAGCATTCGCAATAAAGTTGGACTCTCCAGGTAATGTTTTTTTTAGACAAACACGTATTGGGTTGAATGGTAAGCATTTCAAGATCTGGAAATTCCGCACTATGGTACAAAATAGTGAGCATTTACAAAAGGATCTAGAGGCTCACAACGAAATCAAAGGAGGAATAATTTTCAAAATAAAAAATGATCCTCGGATGACAAGAATTGGTAAGTTTCTGAGACGTTTTAGCCTCGATGAAATCCCGCAATTATTTAATGTTCTCCTTGGGGATATGAGCATAATAGGTCCTCGACCATTGCCATTGAGAGATATTGAAAAAATGGATTCTGCTTTACAAATCCGCCATAAAGTACTTCCAGGAATTACTGGTCTGGCTCAGGTAAATGGACGTTCTCAATGTAGCTCGGAAGAATTTTTCTACTGGGATAAGCTATATATCCAAAGATGGTCTCTTTGGTTGGACTTGAAAATTATGCTTAAGACTATACCAGTAGTAATTGCCAAAAAAGGAGCTTGTTAGAAATCAATCTTTAATAGCAACTGTAGTGGTGTGCAATCTGGTTCAGTGGAGATCCCCAGAAACTTTACCAATAAATCTATACAGATGCTTATAGTGCAACTATCGTAGTACAACTATCAAGTAATAGATTAACCAAATTTTTGGGACTCAAACCAAATCAGAATTTAGGAGTAAAAAATTATGCTCAAACCGACAAGGGTCCTCATTATAGTTGAGAATCTTCCTTCGCCTTTTGATCGTCGTGTCTGGATGGAAGCAACGACTCTAACAAAGGAAGGATTTGAAGTTTCAATTATCTGTCCTCAGGGTAAAGGCTATGAGAAAAGGTATGAAGTGATCGATAGTATTCATATATATCGTCACCCGATGCCACCAGAAATTAGTTCAGTAGTGGGCTATCTAACGGAGTATGCAGCAGCAGTATTTTGGGAGTTTTATTTAGCTCATCGCGTATGGTGGGAACGAGGCTTTGATATTATCCATATTTGCAATCCTCCTGATTTACTATTCCTAACAGCAGGATGGTTCAAACTGATTAAGGGTGCCAAGGTAATCTTCGATCACCATGACATTAATCCAGAAATGTATGAAGCCAAGTATGGACGCAGAGATATTTTTTATTACGGACTACGTTTAGTAGAACGTTTAACTTTTGCTTTAGCTGATACAGTTATTGCGACCAATGAGTCTTATCGTGAGATAGCACTAACTCGTGGTCGCAAAAAGCCAGAAGATGTTTTTGTAGTTCGCAGTGGTCCAGATTTATCTCGATTCCAACCAGTACCAGTTAACGAAGCCTACAAGCGCAATAAGGAATACCTAGTAGGTTATGTAGGTGTTATGGGAGAGCCAGAGGGTATAGACTATCTCCTCGAATCAATACGCCATATTGTTTATGACCAAAATCGCCAGGACATTCACTTTATGTTGATCGGTAGTGGTCCAATGTTCACACAACTGCAAAATCTAGCAGTTCAGCTAGGTATTGAGGAGTTTGTCGAATTTACAGGGCGAGTTTCTGATGAAGAACTATTAGCACGACTTTCAAGTTGTGACATCTGTGTCAATCCTGACAAGAAAATGCCCTATAACGATAAATCCACTATGAACAAGATTATGGAATATATGGCTATAGGCAAACCTATTGTCCAATTCGATCTTATGGAAGGAAGACGTTCGGCAGGAGAAGCATCTGTCTATGCTAAGGGCAATGATGCTATTGATTTTGCTGACAAAATTCTTGAGCTATTAGCCGACCCTGAACAGAGGGAACAGATGGGAGCGATTGGTTTGCGTCGCATGGAAGAGAAACTTGAGTGGCGTTATCAAATTCCTACTCTTTTACAGGCTTATGGGGTGAAAAACTGGTCGAAAATAATTACCGAAAAGACGAGTACTCAATTAAATGTCTTCTAAATATCTTCCGTTAAAACTTTTTTAGTTTATAAGAATAATAAGCAATGAAAATAAGTATTTTTGGAATGGGTTATGTTGGTGTAGTAACAGCAGCTTGCTTGGCAAGAGATGGTCATCAAGTTGTTGGAGTGGACATCAGTCCAGATAAGGTTGCTTTAATTAATCGAGGTGAATCGCCAATTATAGAACCAGGTTTAGGCGATTTGTTAAAGGAAGCTGTTCAATCTGGTAATATTCGAGCAACAGTGGATGCCGAAACTGCAGTAGTAACAACGGAAATCTCCTTAATTAGTGTCGGGACTCCACCTATAGCACAGGGAGAGCCAGATCTAAGTTATGTAATAGATGTTTGTAAAGACATCGCATTATCCGTCAAACAAAAGGGTACATCTCACGTAGTTATGTTACGTAGCACTGTCCCTCCAGGTACTCTTGAATATTGCCAAAATCTGATGGAACAAGTTGCAGGAAAAGATTTAATTAGTACTGCTTTTAATCCAGAATTTTTAAGGGAAAGTTCGGCAATTAAAGACCATGACTGTCCTCCATATACCATCATTGGTACTGAATCTTCTGTAGCAGAACAAGCTGTGCGCCAGCTATATGACAAGGTAAAAGCACCAGTTCTTGTCGTGAAACCAAAAGTAGCAGAAATGGTTAAATATGTTGCTAATACCTGGCATGCCACTAAAGTAAGTTTTGCCAACGAAATAGGCAGGATTTCTAAGGCTTTTGGTGTTGATGGAAGAGAAGTAATGAATGTGATTGTGCAAGACGAAAAACTAAACATCTCACCTGTCTATATGCGTCCTGGTTTTGCTTATGGAGGCTCTTGTTTACCCAAGGATCTAGGTTCTCTACTTTATTATGCTCGCCGCAATAATGTTTTTGCCCCACTGCTTAATGCAGTTCCAGTCACTAATGATCTACAAATCAATCTTGCCGTAGAACAAATTTTAAGTTCTCAAGTTAAAAATATTGCGATTTTCGGTTTAGCATTTAAGTCGAATACTGATGATTTAAGAGAAAGTCCTGCAGTATCACTGGTTAAAAGATTACTAGGTGAAGGTTTTCAAGTAAAAATTTATGACCCAGCAGTTTACAAATCTCATTTGATGGGTACTAACTTGAATTATATTCAGCAGAACATACCTCATTTTCAAAACTTGTTGGTAGCTACTCCTAAAGAAGCTTTAGAAGGGGTTGATTTAGCTGTTACTACTCACAATACATCGGAAATTCGTCAAGCAATTGAGCAAGCTTCTCACAAAATCAAAATTCTTGATTTAGTTGGTGTTTTCATTGAAAAACCAAAGCATCGGGAGTATGAAAGCTTAGCCTGGTAACATCATGCAGATGCTTAAATTTAAGTATCAAACAATATCCGGCTCTACCGAACTTACAATGGAGAATATCGCTATGATGTAGATCTACAAACGGCTTGAGCAAGAACTATACATAACCAAACTAATAAAAACTCAAAGCTTTGCTGTGCAAAGCTTCCAAGCCCTAGTTTCTATCAGTTTAACATCGCAGGTTCGTAGAGCCCAATATCCTAATTGTTTAATAATCATACGAACTGCTGGAACTAGAAGAAAATTTTAAAAATGTTCATTTATTGAGGTTTTTAGCTTATGACATTATTTTTAAATCTTAAAGGTTACGCCCAAAAAATTTTACGTCGAGGGTCTTTGTTTTATAACATACTTCAAGAACTAAAAAATAATGAACAACTTTCGTATGAACAACTAATTAATTACCAAAACCAAAAATTACGCTTGACAGTAAAAAAAGCATATCAAACTGTTCCCTATTATAGACAATTATTCGATGAATTAAAATTAACCCCAGAAGCCATTAAAACAATCGATGATCTGCAATTACTACCTATTATGAGTAAATCAGATATTCGAGGTAAAGAGAAGCAGTTTGTCTCAAATGCTGTTCCCTGGAAATACAAAACAACTACCAGTGGGACAACAGGTACACCCGTTAATTTATTTCGGGATTACTATAACATCAACTTTGAACATGCTACTTTTTGGCGACGAAGATCCTGGGGAAAATGTTCATTGGATGATCCAATGGTTATTCTCAAGGGAGATATCATAATTCCTGCTAATGCTACAAAACCTCCATTTTGGAAGTACGTTTCTTCTGATAATATGTTACTGATGTCTTCTTATCATTTATCAGATCGATTTATTCCTTACTATTTAGATAAGCTTCGTAATTTCAATTCATCTATTATTGAAGGCTTTCCCTCTAATATATATAGATTGGCACGCTATATGCAGCTTCATCAAGAATTGCCACTTAATTTTAAGGCAGTATTTACTTCGTCTGAAACATTACTACCTCATCAGTGTCAAGTTATTGAAGAATATTTGGGGCAAATTTTTGATTATTACGGTCAATCAGAACGTGTTGCTCATTTTTCTCATTGTGAACATGGGAATAACCATTATGTAATGGACTATAGTATAGTCGAGTTTTTACCTACAAAATCTAGCGGCTTGTATAAAATAGTGGGAACGACTCTGCATAATGCAGCAATGCCTTTAATCAGATATGATACCAAAGATTTTGTTCGAATTAGTCATCGCTCTTGTCCTTGCGGGCGTGCTTTTCCTGTGGTTGATCTTATTGAAGGTCGCCAAGAAGACTATATAGCTACTCCCTGCGGGAAATTCGTCGGAGGAATCGGGATAGTTTTTACGAATGTACCTAATCTTATAGAAGGTCAAATCATACAAGAAGAAATAGATTCCCTGCGTGTTCTCATTGTCACGACAGAAAATTTCACTGATGATGATCGGAATGTTTTGTTGAAGAATATACGGGAGCGGTTGGGAGCCAATATGGAGATTATTATTCAAAAAACGGCAGCTATTCCCCGTACCAAAAGAGGAAAATTTAAGTTGACTTTATCTAAACTAAATTCTAAGTACGGAGCACAACGTGAACTTTATTCAGAATTAAGTATTCAAGAGAATAATAATCACTATGGAAACTCAACAGCTCAATTTACTGGTTCCAGATGAATTGCCTACCCACAATGAACTCAGTGAAGCTAATAAAGAAAAAGTATTTCTCTCATTAAATCTTGCCTTAGAGTCATTAGATTCGGATTGTCAAGAGCAAGCTATTGCGCAAGTTAATCAGGCATTAATGATTTTAGGAACAGCTGATACATTGCCTAACGACATTCCTATTGAAGGTACTAGAAAACGCAGAGAAGCTTTGGATTATGATAACTACTTCAACGTTAATCATGTTAAATCACAAGAGCCTGAAATATTTCTAGTCAGCAGTATTTTAATTGCTTACCAACGCTTTCTTTTACTAGGTCATAATTGCAATAAATTTGATTCTCATAATATCGAAATTCAGCGACAAGGATTTAGAACCTATTGTAAACTCTTATCTAGAGTTTTTAATCTATCTTTAAATGAGAAGCATGAACAAAATTAATCCTCAAATAATTTGGAAAGGTTTTCATTGGTCCTTTTTTATTAATGTTCAAGGTCTGATTATTTCTATGTTGCGCTTTGAACAATCAATGGCAAGAGAAGATATTGAGCTAGCGAGAATTGAATTAAAAACGGCAGCTAATTTGCTGTTAGCTTCAGCAGCATCAATGGAACTTGCAGGAGACTTTAGCCGGGAAGAATATGAAGATTATATTCGTCCAACAATGATGGTTCCTCAGGTGCAGTCTGATGATTTCAGTGGTTTAATGTTTTGGGATCATTCTTATCTCATGATGATCTGGAAAAAGATTCAACCTAAGTTCAAAAATATGCCTCTGGCTTTACAAGCTGAACAAGATGAATTTATTGATGCATATATGGTTCTGTCTAAATCTCATAAAAAAGTTTGTAGTAAATTTGGAGGAAATGAAATTGGTAGTTTACGGTCTAGTAATACGACAGCCATTCAAACTCTAGAAAAATTCGAAAAACACCGCAAAAAATTAATAGCTAATTGTTAAAATTTTTTGAATTAATTTTTTGATTTATAAAAGAGATTACCTTATATCCTCTTGAATTAATTGTTAAATCTTAACTAATTAGGAAATATTTACGGTTGGATCTATGCAAAGAATTATTGAGCCAGAATTAATGATTGAAGAAGAACAAAGCCATGCTTATGCTCAAGCTGATTTTGTAGAACCCAATATCCATTTTGTTAATCTCTTTAAAGAGACTTTTGGTGAGATTTCCAACGGAAATATTCTTGATATAGGTTGTGGCAATGCAGACATCACGTTGCGTTTTGCCAAAGCTTATCCTGATTGTTTTATTGATGGGATTGATGGTTCAGAATCAATGCTAAGTTATGCACGTAAAACTCTACTTGAAGCTTCACTAGAATTACAAAAAAGAGTTAGATTAATACAAGGGATTGTTCCTGATGTTAAGTTACCTCAAGCACATTATGATGTTATTATTAGCAATAGTGTATTGCATCATATTCATAATCCATATGTTTTGTGGCAATTTATTAAAACTTATGGAGTTGATGGCACAAAAATTTTTATTGGGGATTTATTTCGTCCTTCAAGTCCAGAAAAGGCTATGGAGATAGTTGAATTATATGCTAAAGATGAACCCGAGATCCTGAAACGTGATTTTTACAATTCTCTGTTAGCTGCATTTGAAATAACTGAAATTAGAGAACAATTAAAAATAGCTAATATCGATATTTTGTCAGTTGAACAAATTAGCGATCGCCATGTTCTAATTTCGGGATTTTTGTAAAAGAGCATTGCTTAAGGTAAATCTTGTAAGGTTTTTCAGGGCGACGAAACACCTTTGATGCTAAACTACCGGGTACATGCAGGTCAAATGGAAACGAGTTCCTGGTATTTAGATCCTTTAGAAGGTTCCCGATTTGTGGGAGAAGCTGGGCACTTTTTAGATGTTTTTTCGTTTATCACGCGATCGCGTCCAGTATCAGTAGTTGCCAGATCTTTGCGCCCTCAGCACATTACTCAGGGCAACAGATGCCAATTTACATAGATAACTTGCTGGACAATACCTTGGCGACACTAGAGGCTGTTTAAGTTACTAGTTATTAAAATATTGTATAATAGCGTCTGTTAATCCTTCTAAGGTATAAATTTCGGCTTCAATATCGATTCTTCCTAGAAATTCATAACAGGTTTTCGAAGTTTGAGGGCCAATTGATGCGATCGCATAATCCTTTAGAATATCATTAACATTGGTATTGCCTGCTAATTGTTGTTCTAAAAGTTGAGAGAAATTACGCACAGTCTTAGAGCTGGCAAAAGTTATTACATCTATTTGCTTATGTTGCAAAGCATTCCAGACGTTAGTATCGATTGTTGCCGGACATTGGGACTCATAAGCCGCTACTTCCACAACTGATGCACCTTTGGCTGTTAATTCTTGAACTAAAACGGCTCTGCCTCCTGTTTCTACCCGAGGAAAGAGGATTTTTTTTCCTGGTAAAGTTTCGGGGAAAGTTGCGACTAAAGAGTCGGCGACAAAGTTCGGGGGAATAAAATCTGGTTGAATATGATGTTTTTCTAGAGTGGCAGCGGTTTTTTTTCCTACCACCGCGATTTTAACCCCAGCTAGAGCCCGAACATCCTTTAATCTTGACCAAAAATATTTAACACCGTTAGCAGAAGTTAAGATTAACCAATCAAAACTTTGCAGATCGCTAATTGCATTATCCAACTCATGCCAACTAGAAGGAGGTGTAATCACTAAAGCGGGCATTTCTCTGACTGTTGCCCCCTGACTTTCCAAAAGAGTTGTAAATTTACTCGACTGTTCTGCGGCGCGAGTGACTAAGATAGTCTTGTTAGCTAATGGCAGATGGTTTGGGGTTACAGATACTTGGTTAATGCGATCACTTAATGTCACAATTTTACCTATTATAATGACTGCTGGAGATAGGGTAAGACCCTCAGTTTTCTTTACTATATCGGTTAAGGTACCCCAAAAAATTTCTTGTTTTATTTGAGAACAGTTACGAATTATGGCTATAGGTTCTGCTGCGTCTCTTCCCTGAGCAATTAGTTGGGTAATGATCGCTGGTAAAGAACGAGTACCCATGAGAATGACTAAAGTATCTATCTTGGCTAAAGCTTGCCAATTTAGCAGTTCTATTTGATGACCACTACAAACAGCAAAACAGCTGCTCAAATCGCGATCAGTTAAAGGGATTCCTGCGAGTAAAGGGGCAGCCAAAGCAGAGGAAATACCAGGAATTAATTCAAAATTACAGTTGGCTTGGGTTAAAGCCACCATTTCAGCTCTAGAACGGCCAAAAACCAAAGGGTCACCACTTTTTAGCCTTACAACTTCTTTGCCTTGACAACAATAAGCCACTAATAGTTGGTTGATTTTATCTTGAGGCGTACTAACTTTTCCCCCGCGCTTCCCTACATTAAGTTTCAGGCAGTCGTCAGGTACTAAATCTAGTAATTGCAAATCGACTAAGGCATCATAAATTAAGACTTCAGCACGGGATAATAATTCTTGCGCTCTTAGGGTAAGATAAGCTTTATCGCCCACCCCCGCACCCACTAGATATACTTTACCTTTGTTGTGCATTTTGTTTTGATCATATTTTTCACCAAGAATGCGTGTTTGAAAGCCTCGGTACTTGAGGACGAGGAGGAAAAACACGCCAACAAAATAAACCCAGAACACTTAGCTGGGTAAACGCGAAGCGTCTTCCTAATAGTATAATCATGCTTGTGAGTTTTGATTGTGTATGGAACAAGTTCTAACGCTAGTTGTCAAGCTTCAAGTTGACATCAATCAGCAGCAATTGTTGAATGATACAGTTACAGCTTTTGCCTCTGCTTGTAATTGGATTAATCAAAATGTTAATCCTAATTTGACCAACAGAAACTCGATTCAAGCTGTCTGCTATAAAGATGTGAAAGCTCAGTTTGGATTAACAGCTAATCATGTGGTTAGAGCTTGTGCCAGAATTGGGGCTAATCGTTTAACGGCAAGGCAAAAAGCGGTGCGACCCCGCGTCGGCGACAGACGCAAACGCCAGTTCCTTCAAGTCGGGGAACCTGCCCAACGGACTGGCTTGGGAACGCGCACCAAGACAGGGAAAAGGGTTAAGTATATTAAGCCTACTAGTTTCGATTGCGACGCGAGAACTTTTCGCTTTATTGAAGAAACATGGGCTGTTAGCATTAGTACTATTGGGAAAAGGCTAACTTTGCCAATTAATGCCAGTAACTATCATCGAGGTCAACTCAAGGGACAAAAACCAACATCGGCTCAAGTATGTTTACATCGTGATGGGAATTGGTATGTTCATATTCAGCTAAAATCTGAAGCACCAAAGACCAAGAAGACTAATAATGTTATCGGGGTTGATTTTGGCAGACGGGATATAGCTGTAACTAGTACAGGAAAGTCATGGTCGGGAAAGGAGATTCAAGAAACTAGAGACAAATATAGTCGTGTAAGAGCCTCTCTCCAAAAGAAAGCGTCTCAAGGCACAAGAGCTACTAGACGGAGAGCTAGACAGATTTTGAAACGGTTATCGGGACGAGAGAGAAGGTATCAAGCATGGCTCAACCACAATATATCTAAAGTAATCATAGCCGAAGCCAAAGAAACCCAATCCTTTGTCAGTATTGAAGACTTAGCGGGCATTAGGGAAAGAACGAATCAAAAACCAAGAAACAAGACGGAAAGAAGACGTTCTAACTCTTGGGCTTTCTACCAATTAAGAACATTCCTTGAGTACAAACGTCTTAAAGAAGGGGTTGAACTTCTAGCTATTAATCCAGCCTATACTTCTCAGACGTGCCATTGCTCTCTGCACATAGGTTTAAGAAGCAACAAGTCTTTTAAATGCAGTAATCAGACTTGTCGCTGGACTGGTGATGCCGACGAAAATGGTTCCAAAATGATTGCTTTAGTCGGCTTGAGTGTAAACCAGGCTGGAGGTTCTCAGTTCTTGACTTGCTCGATAACTGAAGGGCTACTAAAAGCCTCATGCCTTTAGGCTGAGGTAGTTTACAGATAGCAATTCTGGCGTGAAATTATTTTTTTAACAGTACAATCGTCAGAATATAGTAAAAACCTTAAATTATCTGTCCATATTTCTTAATGTGATTTACAAGGGAACAGTAAAGAGTCGAAATTTGACAAAATTAAATTAATGGCAAGGAAAAAGAGGTTAAAGCACATCTAGTGTTAAACCTATAGTTTTTTTATTTAACCAGTTTTAAGTCTTGAAAACTCAATACTAAGCCTGGTTTAAATCCTCCACTTTAACAAGCGTGGAAATAGGTATAGTGGGGTTTAGTTTCCCAGCATACTCAACTCTCGCGGTGTTGGTTTCCCCCCATTCGAGGGCAAGCAACGAAGAGCGAATGTGCTAAGAAGCTAATCGCGAAGCGATTAAAAAAAATCTCTATCATCTAACCCAATTATTTCATATTTAATTAAGTCTAGTTACTTAAGAGTAGGTACAGTTAATGCAACAAATATTTAATATCCTCAGAATCTTGCCAGGTTATTTGGTATTTTTGGCAATATTTTTAGTAATTATTCCCACCATCATATCGATCGTATCGCGATTTTCTCTTCACAAATATCTATCAAACACAGCTACCAGTCTCAAAAGATTACTTGATGAAACAGGAATAGACAAAAAACCAACTATTCTTCATCAAATAGAAAAGCGCTTAGAACTTTCACGCAATCAGAATGAATCGATTAACACAACTGCAATTATTGATGGTAGCTATAGTCAGGAGAAATGTCGTATTTTAGGCATAAGTTTTAATTGTGAAGCAGTAGATTATTTAACTCGATTATTACCTAATTTACTTTTGTCTTTTGGCTTATTAGGAACATTTTTAGGTATTACGATCAATCTGGCAAATTTAAGTCAAACTATTACTCAAGTTGACATTACAGATATTACCAGCTTAATTGAAGAATTAGACAAACCATTACAAGGAATGGGAATTGCTTTTGTTAGTAGTTTAATCGCGATCGCCTGTAGTGCCTTACTAACAGTAATGAATTTGATTTGGAATACTAATTTAGCTAAATCCACCCTACTGAGTTTTGTTGAAGACTATCTAGACAATATGTATTTACCTCAAAGACAACAAATTACTCCGATAGAAATTGCCCTGGATCGCTTTAGTAATGATTTTAGTTATATGCTAGATAACTTGAGTAGTACTATCGAAAATTCAATTACTAATGCCTTTAGCAAGATAGAAGATACTGCTCAGACTTTTGAATCTGCTGCTAATACTTTAGAAGAAAGTCGCTTTCCTGAAAAATTATCCTCAGCAACTACAGATCTTGCGATCGCACAAAATCAATTTTCTCAGTCTTCTTTGGTGTTACAACGTTCTACTCAATCTTTTGAACATAGTTTGGACGGTATTCAAAAAATGATGAAAAAATTATCAAATATGGGTAAAAACATTGAAAATATTAACCAGAAATACGATTATTTAATTGAATTAAATAAAAACAAAAATGAGCTCAATAAATCAAGATTGCAACAATTACCTAATGATGATACCAATTCAACAATTACTCAAGAATAAATAAAAAAAAGAGTTTTTTATTTTAAAAAACTCTTGGCTCTCCTAGACTAGCTATAATAATTTATTAGCTAATAATGCCTCAATCCCTTTAAATTCAAGTAATGTAACAAAACAAAAATTGATTTTTATTAAAATTGCATTTTTATAATCTTGTAAGCCTTGCAAAGCAAGGCTTTTATGGATTTATTTATATTATTTTGTCATAACCACTCTAGGAGAGCCAAACTCTTTAACAATAATTTATTTAGAATATTAAGAGGAAGCATTAAGCAAAAAGCTTAGTATGCTGGGAAATATTGTATTGAATGGAATATAAGCTAATAAACTCGTCATATATAAATTATTGTTGTCTATATAGCAAAAGGTTTGTGGCTGTCGCGGAACGATGGAAGCAATAACTTTTGTTTTGGAAGTAGTTGTAGATTGAGGAGTAAATTGCGAAGAATTATTTTGAGCAATTTCAATTAGTTTTTTATCGACTTGCCCTTGAATTTGGCCAAGCTCTTGAGTGTAAATCTTGGATATTTCTTGTTGTTTATTATGTAATTTTTGAACATTGGAGAAAATTTTGTTTTGGTTTGCTTTTTGAGCTTGAAGATCGTGTTGATGACTTTTAAGTTTTTTATTGTGATTATTTTAGCTGCCGT
Source organism: Xenococcus sp. MO_188.B8 (assembly GCA_030065615.1). Taxonomy (GTDB): domain Bacteria; phylum Cyanobacteriota; class Cyanobacteriia; order Cyanobacteriales; family Xenococcaceae; genus Xenococcus. Next base: position 34,219 of record JASJDR010000029.1, read on the forward strand.
TCTGTATTGCCTATTTTAAAAGATAATTGATTCTGTTTTTGAATAAATTGCTGATGTTCAGAACTTATAGCCTGAAGATTTTGCTGTTGTTGTCGAATGTTATTATTAGCATCTTCAAAGTGAGTTTCTAAATTAACAATTTGAGAAGTATGGACTTTAAGTTGTTGTTGGATCTGACTATGCTGATTATGGATGTCTTCTTGCAATTGATTAAATTTTTCATTAATATATTCTTGGTTTTTAATTGAGATAGAATTAGGGTTGTCTAGCTTTTCTGATTGTTTTTTGTCTTTATTGGTCAATACAATAGCCATGCTAGTAAAACTTCCTATTCCTGTAGATGCTATGATTTTATTGTTAGCAATAATACCAGATATAGATATAAATGTTAAATTTCCTAGCGAAACTCCGTCTAGTTCGAAACATTTTCGATTCTGTCTAAGCGATCGCTTTTTGTGATTCACTCTTGTTATATTCTGTGCCGTTTTCCAGAATTATTATGCTTTTATATTAAGCTTCAATCCTTTGGCCTTCTGCCTCCTTCAAATTTGATCGCTAATCTCTACTGGGATATTCAATTGTTGAGAATGAACCAGGGGAACATAACCTAGCCATTGTCGAGATAATTGGGCAAAATCTTTTGGTGAGCCACTAACATAGAAACGAGTTGCTAAAGCTGGTCGATTACTTTTGATTCCCATTAACTCAAGTTCTTTTTTAGCTGCGATGACGATATGTTCTGCTGGGTCAATAATTTTGACATAAGAAGGCACAATTAAACGGAAGATATGCTCCAGATGTCGATAATGGGTACAACCATAAATTAAAGTATCAATTTTCTGCTCCAGGAGAGGTTGCAAATATTCCTGAGCAATTTGCTTGGTGTAAGCAGAATGTAGTTGATTTTGCTCAATTAACATGACAAACTCAGGACAGCCGATTTGCCATACTCGGGTAGCAGGATCGACTTCTTGCACTGCTTGACGATAGGCATTACTCGCAGCAGTAGCCGGGGTAGCAATCACCCCAATTCTTTGACCGACTCGCACCGCAGCCCTTGCCCCTGGCAAGATTAGACCTAGGATAGGAATATCATATTCTTTCTGTAAGCTTTCTAATGCTATGGCAGAACTAGTATTACAAGCCATGATAATCATTTTGACATCTTGGGTTAACATCCAATCGATGATTTCACGAACAAACTGTAAGATTTCTGCTTGAGATCTTGTTCCGTAGGGCAACCTAGCTGTATCACCAAAGTAGAGGATGGATTCTTGAGGAAGTCGGTGATACATTTGCTTTAAAACTGTAAGTCCCCCAACCCCGCTGTCAAACAAACCAATTCTTCGATTTCTGCTTTCTACCATTGATGATATTTAATAATGTTCTAAAAGGTTATTTAAAAATAATAGTATATATACTTAGATTTTGTTTTCTCTAATGTACTGTAAAATCCCTCTTGCGATCGCTTTTGCCATTTGTTGCCGATGATTAGATTTTTTTAAACGGGCAGAATCTTCGGCACCTGTTAAAAAACCGACTTCTACTAGGGTTGCTGGCATTTTAGAATGTCTGAGAACATAAAATCTGGCACGTCGCACATTGCGATTTCTGATATTGACGCTATTGAGGATATTCCAGTGTATAGTTTCGGCTAGACGACGACCATTCTGATAATAGTAAGTTTCGAGACCATTAACATCGGGGCGAGAAAGATTAATCGCATTGGCATGAATACTGACAAATAAGTCTGCATTAATCTTATTGGCAAAATCAGTTCTGCCCTTTAAGCTAACGAAATAGTCACGATCTCTGGTTATTCTGACTTCAATACCCTGTTTTTTCAATTCTGCTGCCACATCGAGGGCAATGGGCAAGATCACATTTTTTTCTTGCACCCCGCCAATGCCGATGGTGCCAGGATCTTGTCCTCCATGGCCAGGATCGATTACTACCAATGGTCGAGAGTTACGAGAAGGGGTCAAGGGTTGTTGTGCCAGACGATCTCTGGCCCGATCAACTACTGTCTGGGTGGGGACATTAATGGGTAAAGCTATCAGACTGCTCGATTGTTGAACCGCATTTCCCAAGCGTGCTCCCAATTTGGTGGTAACCACAAAAATTACATCAGACCCTTCTTGTCGGACTCTTAATTGGGTAATGGGACTACCTGCTTTTAATTGCGGATTGGGAAAAGGCTCGATTAATTGAGCGTTAGGAACTGTAATCTCATAGATACCGTTGCGGAGGAATTTAGTTTGAGTTGTAATATTGCGATCGCTACGAATAATTAAGCGACTATTATCATGGGCTACTGCGATCGCGGTTACGGTAGAAGAGTTTTTTCGGTTATTGGGATTAGTCGGCTTATTTCTAACGATGGGTTCTGTGTCGTTGGCAACGGGAAGATCTCCCCTGGGAACTAGGATCAATCCTCCAATACGGCTGAAGGTAGCTAACCAATTAGGACTATTAGGTGCCAATTGCAGAGTAATCTGCGCTGAAGAGGAGGATGTTTGGGCAAAATTGATTTCTTTAACCCCATATTGGTTCGGGGTGATTGCTCGATCAGCTAAGTCTTGGGGTAAGGTGACATCTTCTAAATCAAAAGTAATCGTATCGCCATCACGTCTCGATCTTACTCGATTACGGCGATCGCCGTCTATGCTTACGAAGAAACCGTTACGGGTTATTTTAAAGTAGGAGGAACTAGTAGTAACTTGATTATTATCCCTACTATTATCCCGGGAATGATTGGGACTATTATTAAGCTGAGGATTCGGGGTGACTGAACGAGGGTTGTTCGGAGGATCAATTGGTCTGACAAGGCGATTACTCTCAACAGGACGGTCATCATCATTAATCTTGGCAGAGGGAATTGAGCGCGTAGCTGTCCTCGTAGCAGGAGCAATTCTGGGATTTGGGAGGTCGATTGTCCATCTTTTGTCAGCATCACTTTCTAGCTTGACTTGATCGATATTAATCGTATAGCCAGGAGCAAACTCCACTACCAAACTCACCCGATCTTCAGCGGACTGCCCAACACGGAAACCTCTAATCGCCCCCAGATATTTTTCTTTCACCGTAGTACGATCTAAAGTCGTTCCGGGAAGTTCGATTACTAAACGAGTAGGATTATCGACTAACTTAACTTGGGGTTCTACGCCTTCATCGGTAGTAAATGCGAGACGATTGTTCTGAGACTGAAAGTCCCAAGATACTAATTTTCCTGCATTTGCTGGCAACCCAAACAGCAAAGCCCCCAAAATACCTGATAACAACCAGTGTAACTTCACAGTAAGTTATTTCCTCCCAGAAATTAAGCTAATGACCCCTAGTTATTTTTACTTTTAACTGTGATCGAGTTCTATCATATACGCTTCATCTATTAATCGACAGGGACGAAAGATAAAGTATTTCGGTTTCTTATTTTAAAATATTAGTTTTGTCCAGATTGTTAAAGTACGGGGACAGTTAACAGCTATCAACTATTTTGTAGTTTCTGTATGTGATTGAATAACTTCCAGTAATATTCTTTTGATAACCCACAATTTACTGCTCCCCGTAATACAACCTGAGCATACCATTCATTAGGCGCTATTTCTTGTTCTAGCTTATTAACTACAACATAGGTACGAACTTGATGATAATGCTTATTATCACTTTTAACTTTGATTAATTCCCTTTTATAACCGTTTTGAGGTACTTCTTCTCTTTGATCCAGGCGATCGCTTAACCTCCAAGGTAAATGATATAATACTCCCTCGACATAGTTTTTTGGATCGGGAATAATGTCTAAAACTCCACAATTGCGTAGTCTTGATTTACGATAAAATCCTAAGCGATAACCTTCTAAAATCGCTTTCCCTACCACATAATCTTTGGTCTCTTCCAGAAGCGATCTTTTTAGGTCTACAGGACACATACAAGAGCCATAGGCAAAATAGTAAAAACTAGCTGTTGCTTGGTCAGTTACAGAGATATTTTTTACGGGAATAAGAGATTTTTTTTGCCAATCACCCATGATTTACTTAAAAATATGTATAAATTAGTCAAAATAAGTTAACAAAGCTTATTCGTTAGATACACAAATTATAAAAATAAAGTCTGTTGAGATGTAAGTATTTGCAATTTTACTTAATAAATAATAAGTAATTAGTCTAGATTTGATGAACTTTTTGTTTGTCTTTTTGTAACTATTTAATTATGTTAACCTATTTACACTAAAATGTTGATGAAGTCAGAGAAGTTGCGGGAACTTCTATGCCGCAAAGCTCTATTCGCTCTTTTGCATTTAATTTAACCTTTTCCTCGTCACTGTAACCACAATACTTTAGCAAATCAAGAACTACTATTTTATGGTTAAAAGTCGTTTTCTCGTTCAAGAAGCTAATAATAAGAATTTAAATATTTGGCCATCTTTTACAGATTTAATGGCTAATGCATTTATGATTATTAGTTTGTTTTTATTACTTGCTTTGTTCAAGTCATTATTCCTCAAATATACTGCGGAAGAAACTGAAATTAATTTAGATGCTAGTAAACAACAAGTTAGGATTTTGAAACGTCAAGTAGCAGCTCTAGAAAATGAACTAAGTAACAGAAATACTGTTATCAGTAATAGAAATAATACAATTGATAGATTGAGCAAAACTTCTTCCAATCTTCAAGCTTTATTACAAAGTAGTAATGAGAGAATAGAGATTGTCACAGCAGAAAATCAACGTTTGAAATCTGCTCCCCCAGTAGTATTGATCCAGGATTCAGGAGAATATCAATTTGCTTCAGGAAGTGCTAGTTTACCTGAAGAATTGCAAAGCTACATTACCACAGATTTAGTGAATCTTATTGAACAAATTAGCCAACAAAATAATCTCTATGTCGTAGAAATTATTGGTCATACTGACGGACAAGTCAACTTTAATAGTTTCAGTAATTTAGATCAACAATTAGAAGCGGTTGCTCAAGGAAAAAAATCAATTAATAGTTTGACTCCAGGTTCTAATGCAGATTTAGGATTAATGCGATCTTTAGAGGTAGTAAAAAAACTTCAAGAGGTACAAAAACAAGGGCGGTTACCAGGAGTTGAATTTAGGGCTTATTCAGCTGCTCAATTACAACTTCCTTCGGGAGAATTTGCTTCAGAAAATCGTCAACCAAATGCGAGAAGACGCAGAATTGAAATTCGTTTTTCTCCTTTAGGGAAAGCGGAAACAATTAGATAGCTGGGCAAAATCAATTACCTAGTGGAGCTGGGCTTAAGTCTAACCACCATTAGAAGTCCGTCAATTTTGATTTATCAAGCTTCATAAATGGTAGATGTATTTACGCCAACGTCTACTAGCTCCTTAGAAAAAGAGATTGATTAGTAATTGTCTTGATAGTAGTTTTCACATGAAGGGACGTTCTATATAATGCCCCTTCATAACTTATTACTTATTACTTATTATTTATTACTTAATTAGGCTAGGCTGCTAGATTATTTAGTTTTAACTCATCTAGAAGAGCACGAGCTGACTCAGTTTTTAACCGTGCGCCTAAACTAGTGACTAGTTTTGCTGAGGCGAGAGAACCCAAGCGTCCTGCTTCAGCAAAGGTCATCCCATTAGTAATTCCATAGAGAACACCTCCGGCAAACATATCTCCCGCACCAACGGTATCAATTGCTTTGACAGGAAAAGGATCGATATCAATCAAGTCTTGACCGTCGAAAATAATTGAACCTCTAGGCCCCAAGGTAATAGCAAATCCCTTCGTTAAGGTTTTGAGATGTTCAATAGCTACTTGAAGATCTTCAGTCTCAGCCAGCTCTAAGGCTTCACTTTCATTCGCAAAGATAAAATCAAGACCTGAGCCAATAATCTCTAGCAAACCTTCTCTGAAAAATTTCACCATATTGAGATCGGCAAGACTAAATGCAACTTTTCTGCCTGCTGCTTGAGCGATGTCTCGGGCTTTAATTGCTGCTTGCTTACTTTTTTCTCCCGTTACGAGATAACCTTCGATGTAGGTATATTTGGCATTACCAATGGCTTCTGGGACTAGTTCTTTTTCCGAAAAAGCACCAGAAATTCCCAAAAAAGTATTCATAGTGCGATCAGCGTCAGGAGTCACAAATACTAGACATTTCCCAGAGACCCCAATTTCCGGCTCATGATGTTCTAGATTAGTGGCAACCCCACAACGGAGTAAATCTTCAGCATAAAATTTTCCTGGTTCATCATTAGCAACTTTACAGGAGTAGAATGAACTACCACCGAATTGAGAGATCGCGATCAAGGTATTAGCGGCGGAACCTCCACAGGAACGTTTTTGAGAGTAAGCTCCTAAATGACTAACAATTTTGTCTTGACTCGCTTCATCTAGCAAAGTCATCACACCTTTATCAATTCCTAACTCTTGGAGAACTTCGGTTGATAATTCAAATTCAATATCTAGAAGAGCATTACCAAGACCGTATACGTCATATTGTGTCATATTAGCTAATTATTTTAGGTAAATTTAGTTAGAAGATTTTTTGCGGAAAAAACCTAGTAAATTATACATCAATGATTCTTTACCTTGGGATGGTAGTTGCGGTTCTGATTCTTTGTTTTGATCGGGGACTAAGCTGTGATTTTTATCAGTAATGAATTTGATTTTACTGTTTTTTGGAGTATAGCTGGTGAGAAAAATTTCGTCTACTAGTCCTACTACAATTAGACAAAAAGCAGTAAACTGAATTGTGCTCAGGGGTTGTTCTGTGAGAACGGCCATTTTTTTGAGAGAAGTTACACCATCTGAGAGTTCCCATATCTGCTGTTCTAAAGGCATTAGTTTCAAATGAGGTCGTGCTAAGAGTCGTTTTAAACCAAAACTAGCTTCTGGTAGTTGATCGGCAAAAACATCTCGATTGTTAATTAATCTCAAAGCATAAATACTAACTTGAGTTGGTTTCATGCGATGACCTGTCATTTCTAACCAGGGAATTTCTAGCAAGCGATCGCTTAATTCAGAGATTTCATCAAAGCGAAATGAGCCAGCGTTTAATTGAAAAAGTTCATAAACCTGATGTAATTTGATTTGGAAAATTAAATTTAATTGCTCTCTTGATAACAATTTATTTTTGTGGAGATAAATCCCCAAAGGCATTTCAGTCGGACATAGAGTCCTTAATTTGTTGGTTAGGAGGGAAGTAAGCCAACCTCGGTTTTCGATAAAATTTATTAAACCTCTAACATTTATGCAATCGCTAATGGCTACGAGATAACCATCTTGAAACCAAATATAGTAGACAGGACTTAAATGAATTTGCTTCAAAGTTAAAGAGCCTTGGACGATTAGACGACCAGATTTTTTCTCTTGTTCGATGACTCGGAACAATTCTGGAAGAGAAAATGATTTTAGAGAGCTACAGATACTCATAAGCTATTTCGCATTTAAGATCTATACTAGTGGATCTAATTTTGTCTGATTTAACTCTTTGTAAATTTTAAAGCTTCTGCATAAACGGCAATTAGTCTTCTTGAGCAAAAATTGGTTCCATTTCTTCTTCGGTACTAACAAATAAAGATTTTAATCCCACATTGCCTCTGCAGCTGGATTAACTAAAGATTTACTAGCTGCTCTTTCTATCTTGTTATCTAATGCTGCTTGTTTACAAGTTAGAGATTTAGTATTGGGCATTTCTAAAAAAGAAGTCACTCCTCCTCTAGCACAAGCTAAACTAGCAGTAGATAAATCCTCTTTATGTTCTAATCCTGGTTCACGGAAATGAACTTGTGGATCTATTACGACCGGCAACAATGTTAAACAAGTTGCGTCAATAACTCTATCTGTTTCATTGGGCACGATTGAGGAAGCAACTTCTTTGATTTGACCGTTAATCCGGACATATCCTTCAAGAAAAGCTCTATCTGGTAGCAGAATTTGAGCCTGCTTGACTAATAATGTAGTACTATTTGAGGACATTTGCTTATGACAGAACAAGAAAAACAAGTAGTGATACAGAAATCCCCAGAGCAACAAGAAGAAAATGTAGTTGTCGAAATTGTTAAAACTCTGGTTACTGCTGCAATTTTAGCGTTTGGCATCCGCACTTTCGTAGCAGAAGCCAGATATATTCCATCAGAATCGATGCAGCCTACGTTAGAAATTAATGATCGCTTAATTATTGAAAAGATTAGCTATCGTTTTCGGACTCCCCAAAGAGGTGATGTGGTAGTTTTTCGCCCCACAGAAGAACTCAAAAAGCAAGGTTATAGAGAAGCTTTTATTAAAAGAGTGATTGGCTTACCTGGTGACACCGTCGAAGTGAAAAATGACAAGGTATTTGTCAATAATCAAGAATTACCGGAAAAATATATTTACGTACCAGGAGATTCATCAGGATACATACCTCGTCCCTCAAGACCCTATGGACCAACAAAAGTTCCTGAGGATCAATACTTAGTTTTAGGAGATAATCGGAATAATAGTTTAGATTCTCGTTCGTGGGGCTTTGTTCCTCGAGAAAATTTAATTGGTAGAGCAACAGTTCGTTTTTGGCCTCTGAAACGTCTTGGTCCTCTAGATGAGAAACCTATTTATCCTAATGATAATTGATAGTTAATAATTAATCTTAAAATATAACATAAAGAATTTTAGGGATTGAGGTTCCCCTCCTACTCCCTAAAATAAACAGTTCTAATTAAAGTTAAACCTATCGCTATAGTTCAGAGGGACGCATGAGTTTGATAATTAAAGTTAATTTCTCCCCTCCCGGCACTGCTAGATGATTGCTCGATGATTGCTCGATGATTGCTCGATGATTGCTCGCCAAAATCACCGGGGTCGTACCGCAACTTTTGATCTCTAGTTATTTTAAGCTAAAGTTTCAGGACAATATCCTAACCCTTTAGTAAACTGTTGACGAAAAGCTTCTATTTCTTTAGTATCAGGTATGCCATGGGAAACAATAGCAACTTGATAGCGACGCATCACTTCTACTGTGGATTGTCCTGTCTCTAAACTCCAAAACACCATTTGCAAACGCATTTCCGGTTCATAGCGAATCCCTAACTCATCCATAAAAGCCTGAAAATCATCACGATGCCGATTACTTAGAGGTTGCGGGTAGCGGATTTTAACAATCCAACCATCTATCTGATGGATTACTGTAATAGAAGCAGACTTGGCATGTTCCATTGTGCGAAGATACTCAATTGTCCTTAGACTCAGGCTAGCGTTAGCAAGAAAATAAAGAAAATCCATAAATTCCTCTGTATTACAGCTTTATATCCCTAGTGTCGCAAGTAAGGGCTGAGTTACGCTAGGGGAAAAGCACCCGATTTTTCAAATTTTCTATAGGGGATATTACCCAAGTTTTGAAACTTAAGAAAGTTTTAATTGTTTGAACTACTTATGAGTGAAGATTTATTATTGTCGAGCTATAGCTATAACTTGCCGACCGAGCTGATTGCCCAGACTCCTGTAGTACCTAGAGATAGTTCTCGTCTTTTGGTTGTAGCTTCACAGAAAACTCATAATCACAGTATTTTTGGTAATTTACCTGATTGGCTATTACCTGGAGATTTATTAGTCTTAAATGATACCCGAGTAATTCCAGCTCGTCTTTTTGGCACCAAGTCTACTGGCGCAGCTGTTGAGGTTTTACTGTTAGAAGAAACAGAAACCAATTGTTGGTTAGCTTTGGTGAAACCAGGGAAAAGATTTAAACTTGGCACAAAAATTTTATTCACTCCTAACCAAATTCAAGTTAATCGCAATAGTAAGTTCCCACAATTTTCGGCAACAGTGATTGCTAAAGATGAAGCAACGGGAGGACGTATCTTACGTTTTGATTGCGATTCTTCGGCGTCTTTTTGGCAATTGTTAGCCGATTTTGGAGAGATCCCCCTACCACCTTACATTACTTCCCGTGAGTCCCAACCGACGCAATATCAAACTGTTTTTGCTCAAAAAGAGGGAGCTGTCGCTGCACCTACGGCTGGCTTACATTTTACGAATGAGTTATTTGATAAATTAAAATCTCGGGGTATTGACAAAACCTATATTACTCTTCATGTGGGGGTAGGGACTTTTCGCCCTGTAGAAGTTGAAAAGATTAACGAACATCACATGCATCAGGAGTGGATTGAGGTTAGTGAAGAAACTGTCACTAAAATCAAGGATACTAAAGCTAGGGGCAGCAGAGTGATTGCGGTGGGAACAACTGCCGTTAGAGCTTTAGAAGGTGCAGCGAAATCCTCTCGGGTTAGTGAAGGTCATGAGTTGCAGGCTTTTCAGGGAAAAACTGATATCTTTATTTATCCAGGATATAATTGGCAAGTAGTTGATGGTTTAATTACCAATCTTCATTTACCTGGTTCTAGCTTATTAATGCTGGTTAGTGCTTTGACTGGTAGGGAACGTTTATTAAGTTTATATCAAGATGCGATCGCAAATCGTTATCGTTTCTACTCTTTCGGTGATGCAATGCTAATCTTACCAGAAGCAGTAAATATTTAACATTTAGCATTTGGCATTTAACATTGATTATTTATCAGTAGCCAGTAACTAAACACAGTCCCTCAAAAAAACAAAAGACTATGAATAAACTCCATAGACATCAAGCTCTAAGATATTGAATTTTACTTTTAGAGGGGCAGTTTCATTGGCTAATAATTGACATACAAAAGCTAACTAAACTACATTTACTGGCTGCCCCTCTCGCTTGTTTGCCTGAATTACCAACGAGGTATTCTGAACTAAAACTTGGTAATGTTTTGACAGAGTAAATAATAAAAAAAGATAAGTAGAAATGAATAATTATCCCTGATAAATCTCACCTAAAGCAAATCGAACTTTTTTACCACCTCTGGCTAAGATGTAGTTGATACGCCATTGCTAGCGTTGCAATTCTACCTAATAGTTACTCTTTGCTGGAAGATATCGGGCGGATTGGATACAGGAGACACAGAACCCAATCTCCTATTTGGAAGAAGCTTGTTTTTTACTGCCTCTTTTTGTGTCTGTAAATAAACTAACATCAAATTCTTCGTGAAAGCAACCACTTGTTACTCATGTTTACATTTATTAACAGGTAGATATATTTCTGTTAGAGAACTACAAGAAAGACCTTTTCTGGGTTAAGAATTTCCAAAATAATATAATGATCTATGATTTGACATAACCTATCTCTACCAGTAGCTTTATAACCTTTATGGCTCAATCTGCGGCAACCAATCAAGCTCTTGAAAACTCTATTGAACCAGTTTTTCTCCTAGTAGATGGTCATTCCTTGGCGTTTCGTTCTTATTATGCTTTTGCCCATTCTCGCCAAGGTCCCCTGCGGAGTTCGACAGGTATTCCTACTAGTATTTGTTTTGGGTTTTTAAATTCTTTACTACAAGTTATCGAATTACAACAGCCTCAATATATCGCGATCGCATTTGATTTGGCAGCGCCGACTTTTCGCCAAGAAGCTGATAGTAACTATAAGGCAAATCGCAAAGAAACTCCTGACGATTTTATTCCTGACATGGCTAATTTACAACAGTTACTGGCTGCTTTAAATGTTAAGATTGCGACAAAAGCTGGCTATGAAGCTGATGATGTTTTAGGGACTTTAGCTCAGAAAGCAGCCCAGGAAGGATATCAAGTTAAAATCATTAGTGGCGATCGCGATTTGTTTCAATTAGTAGATGATGAGCGCAAAATTGAAATTTTATATCTCGATCCCAAAGCTTTTAAAAGTGCCAAGAAAAATTATACGGAATTTGATCGAGCTGCAGTAATTGCCAAGCTGAAAGTAGCTCCCGAACAGGTTGTAGACTATAAGGCTTTATGTGGCGATCCATCTGATAATATTCCTGGTGTCAAAGGAGTTGGCGAAAAAACAGCGGTTAAGTTAATAGAAGAATATCAAAGTTTAGATGTTATCTATGAAAATTTAGAGAATATTAAAGGTGCAGTTAAAAAGAAATTAGAAACGGACAAAGATAATGCTTTTCATTCGCGCTATTTGGCTAAAATTGTGGTCGATGTTCCTCTAGAAATTAATCTCGAAGATTGTCAATTTAAGAATTTTAATCCTCAAGCAGCACTGCCACTGTTGAAACAGTTAGAATTAAGAAAACTTAGCGATCGCTTAAAAGAATTTACCCAAGAAAAACAGCAGTCGTTAGAGGTTGAACTAGAACAATTAACATCACAGGATAATGGTCAGTTATCTTTATTCTCGACTGAAACTGCCACTAAAATTGAAGATAAGTCTGAAACTATTCCCCAAAATCAAATTACAAATACTATTCAACCTCTGATTATTGATACCGAAAAAAAATTAGATAAACTATTGTCAATCTTAAGAGAAAAAACTAATATCGATAATCCCGTTGCTTGGGATACAGAAACCACATCTTTAGAACCGCATCATGGAGAATTAGTCGGTATTGGTTGTTGTTGGGGAGAGCAAAAAACAGATATTGCCTATATTCCTTTAGGTCATAAAAAGGGCACTCAATTAGATAGACAAAAAACTCTAACTGCTTTAAAATCTATTCTAGAAAGCGATCGCTATCCTAAAGTATTTCAAAATAGTAAATTTGACCGTTTGGTGTTTCATTATCAGGGAATTCAGCTAGCAGGAGTAGTTCTCGATACTATGCTGGCTAGCTATCTGCTTAATCCCGAAACAACTCATAATCTTACCGATTTATCCGAACGTTACAATATTGACATTACGGCTAAAAGTTATAAAGATTTAGCCATACCTAAAGGAGAAACTATTGCCAATCTCGATATTAAGCTTACAGCAGAATATTGTGGTATCGATGCCTATACAACCTATTGTTTAGCTGACAAAATCAAAGAAGATTTAAATCAATTTCCTAAGTTGCAAAAACTGCTGGTAGAGGTTGAACAACCCTTAGAGAAAATTTTAGCAGAGATGGAAATCACAGGAATCTCTTTAGATGTCCAATATTTACAAAAATTTTCTCAGCAACTAGATACCGATTTACAAAATATCGAACAACAAGTATACCAAGATGCGGGCGAAGAATTTAATCTTAGTTCTCCGAAGCAACTTAGTGTAATTCTCTTTGAAAAACTCAATCTCAATCGCAAAAAATCTCGTAAAACCAAGACTGGTTATTCCACAAACCAGGCTGTCTTAGAAAAGCTTAAAGGAGATCACCCAATAATTGAGCGTATTCTAGAGTATCGAACTTTAGCAAAACTGAAATCTACCTATGTTGATGCAATTCCTAACTTAGTTCGAAAAGATACTCAAAGGGTTCATACTAACTTCAATCAAGCAGTCACTGCAACAGGAAGACTTTCTTCTTCTAATCCTAATTTACAAAATATTCCGATTCGTACTGAGTTTTCGCGCCAAATTCGTAAAGCATTTCTTCCGAAAAAAGATTGGTTATTACTGGCCGCAGACTATTCACAAATTGAGTTAAGAATTTTAGCTCACTTAAGTCAAGAACCAGTGTTAGTAGATGCCTATCGTAATAGTCGAGATGTCCATAGTGTTACTGCTCAACTTTTATTTGAAAAAGAGCAGATAACTTCTGAGGAAAGACGTTTAGGTAAGATTATTAATTTTGGAGTTATCTATGGAATGGGGGCGCAAAGATTTTCTCGTGAATCTGGTTTTAAGAAGGAGATCGGCAAAGAATTTATTGATAAATACCATCAACGTTATAGCAAAGTTTTTGATTATTTAGAATCTGTCAAAAAACAAGCGATAAGTCAAGGTTTTGTCACTACTATCTTAGGGAGAAGACGTTATTTCAATTTTATCAGTGATAGTTTAAAGCAATTAAGAGGAGAACCAATTACTGATATTGATTTAGACGAAATTAATTATAGTTATCAAGATGCTCAATTATTAAGGGCAGCTGCCAATTCAACTATTCAAGGTTCTAGTGCCGATATCATTAAAATTGCCATGGTAAAAATTCATCAGATATTGCAGGATTATCAAGCAAAATTATTATTACAAGTTCACGATGAATTAGTATTTGAAGTTCCTCAAAATGAATTGTCTGAATTACAAGCAAAAATCAAATATACTATGGAGCAAGCTGTTAGTTTGAGTATTCCTTTAGTAGTGGAAGTTAACCAAGGAACTAATTGGATGGAAGCCAAATAAATGATTGACATACTCCCGCCGCTAAAGCGGGGGATTCTAACATCTCACGATGGTAGTTTTCTGTTTCTTCCCCCACCAACTGGGTGAGCGAAATTTACTGTGGTAAATAGAGAGATAGGGAAGTAGGGAACGCGCACCAAGATAGGAAGGTAGGGAGATAATTAGTCCCCAAGTCTCCAAGTCCCCAAGTCCCCAAGTCCCCACGCATTTTTTCGCTCACCTCCACCAACTAGAGCATTGTGACCAATCTCTTGGTGCGCGTTCCCTAGGTCGGGAAACCCGACCGGGGTCGCACCGCTACTCCCTGTCGCTCTGAGTCCACAGACATTTTCTACTACCGTCTGCCCGACGGCGGTTATTCCTCGGTTTCTGACTTCTTGGGCTGCTGCCACATCTCTCGTAGTGGTATATCCGCACTCAGAGCAATGGTGAACT
>JASJDR010000169.1 GCA_030065615.1 Xenococcus sp. MO_188.B8
ACTAAAAAATTTACTAAAATCAGGCGATTAGATTGTTCAACAGCCAAACATAGATTAAGAGTATCACAATAGCTAGTCCCATAAGCGTCTCTCTTTGTGTAGTCACTAAATGCTGGCAACTATGCCACAAAAAGGCAAAGGCAGCGCGGCGTTCTTGAGCAAGTTCTGCCATCAACTCAGCTACTCTAGTATCTACTTCCTTGAGGGGGATTTTGCCTTGCTGATAAGCTGCCTCTAACTCGTCTAGCTTACGCCAATACTCTTTGGTTGCTTGAAAAAGATTAGGAAACATGAACTAAAACTGATAACTATAGTTGAAAATTAAGGCGGCTTTGTAGACAAAGCTACTCACCGCCTCGGGAAAATACTGTTAGACAATTCAGTCTGACGGTATTAGTTAGTGGTTGACTACATTAGACCTAACTGAGACAGAATGCCATGACCAGTCATTAATTCGGTAGCAATACCGATAGCTAAACCGAGCATAGCCAAACGGCCGTTCCAGTTCTCTGCAAATTGAGTGAAGCCAAACTTGTTATCTTGGTTTTCCATGATTTTTGTCTTGATTACTTTTGATTGTGGTTGGTTAAATACGTTCCGCAGAATTGCTACGGAAGCTACAGTTGAAAAAAACATGTTGACTATAGTAGTCCCAACTGAGAAAGAATACCTTGACCAGTTAGTAATTCAGTGGCGATGCCAATAACAATACCGAGCATAGCCAAACGACCATTCCAGTTCTCTGCAAATTGAGTGAAGCCAAACTTGTTATCTTGGTTTTCCATGATTTTTGTCTTGATTACTTTTGATTGTGATTGGTTAAATACATTCCGCAGAATTGCTACGGAAGTTACAGTTGAAAAAAAACATGTTGACTTATAGTAGTCCCAACTGAGACAGGATGCCTTGACCAGTTAGTAACTCAGTGGCGATGCCAATAACAATACCGAGCATAGCCAGGCGACCGTTCCAGTTCTCTGCAAATTGGGTAAAGCCGAACTTGTTATCTTGGTTTTCCATGATTCTAGTCCTTGATAAATATTGAGTGTATGGAGTTGTGAAGTTTCATTACTCACATTATAAAGAATTATTACGATATGTGCATTGAGATCTGCAACTTAGTCATGGAATTTTGATGAGATTGATGAAGAAAGTAAAGAAGTAGATATCTTAACTATCCTACAAAGAAAATATGCCTATCAGAACACCAGATAACAAGATGTTAGAGCAGGAATCATTCCTGGAAATAGCTCGTACTGCGGCAGATCTTGTAAAGTACTTTGATATTGGAGGTTAATTACTATTTTTCTCCCTCCAGTCAGTAGCTAAAGCCTGAATTTCTGCCAATTCTTCTGCTGGCATTCGCTTAAGATTACCCAAAATCAGATTCATACGTCCTTGAGATCTTAGTTGTTCTTGATGACGGGACAGAAAATCCCAGTAGAAAAAATTAAAGGGACAGGCTTTGTCTCCTGTTCGTCGTTTGAGATCATAGGCACAATTCTTACAATAATCACTCATCTTATTGATATAGTTGGCCGAAGATGCGTAAGGTTTCGAGGCTAATATACCCCCATCAGCAAACTGTCCCATGCCAATGACATTAGTCTGCATCACCCAATCATAAGCATCTATAAAAGCTGCGTGAAACCAAGCTTCAATTTCTTGGGGGGAAACTCCCAAAATTAAAGCAAAATTACTCAGCACCATCAGTCGCTGAATATGATGAGCATAGCCTGTTTGTTCCACTTGCTGGAGCACTTGATGCAGACAGTTCATATCAGTTTGCGAACTATGCCAATAAAAATCTGGCAGCGGTTCACGATGCTTAAACCAATTAAGATTTCGATAATCTTCGTCCTGGCAATGATAGATCCCCTGCATATATTCGCGCCATCCTAAAACCTGACGGATAAAGCCCTCAACGCTGTTTAATTCTAGATTTTGCTCTAAATAAGCTTGTTGCGCAGCTGTAATTACTTCCAATGGAGTCAGCAATCCCAAATTTAGATAGGGAGAAATCAGACTGTGCCAGAGGGTTTCTTCTCCCGTTACCATCGCATCTTGATAGGGACCAAATGTCGGCAGACATTGAGTTAGAAAATGTTCTAATACAGCTAAAGCATCGGAGCGAGTTACACCCCAGCGAAAAGGTTCTATTTCTCCGTAATTAGTCAAGTTTTGCTCTTTAATTTCCTTAATTACAGATCTAGTAATCTCATCAGGTTCAAAACATAAAGGTGCAGGGGTTGTTAACTTGCCCTTGGGAGGCCGGCGATTTTGTTTATCATAGTTCCATTGACCGCCAATGGGTTTATTCCCATCCATTAAAATATTGAATCTCTTGCGTCCTTCGCGGTAAAAATCTTCCATTAATAGGCGTTTGCGAGAATTTGCCCAGTTTTGAAATTGAGTTTTGCTCCAGAGGAAATGATTGTTGGGAATCAGATTTAGAGAGCATTCAAGTTGTAGATTTTTGATCAACTGGGTAAAGGGACGGTCATTAGGAGTCATAACTCGCAATTCAGTAATCCCGTTTTGCTTAATCCATTTCAGTAAAGCAGGTTCAAAATTATCTGTAATTTCGTAGGTTACTTGCCATCGAGCAGAACTGAGTTCTTCGGCAAAGTGGCGCATCGCTGACCAAACAAGCGCCAATTTTTGACTATGGTAAGGTCGCTGTTGCGCATAATGGTGCGATTCAATAAAAATCACTGGTGTTTGTGATTTTTCTACTTCGCAGCTAGAGAGTGCTGCTTGTCCAGTCCAAAGTTGGTCTCCTAAGATCCAAATTCCAGTTGTCATAAAATTATTATTTTAGGTAATTCTGAAAACTAAGAACGGCATAAATCAACGCTTAAACGATGTTCACATAGAGCTTGCTCTGAAGGTGTTAAATCATTCATTTCTAGATCGCGCCTTAACACCATTCCGTTATGTCCAGTAATGAATCTAGGGAGTTGCTCCAATTCAATTAGTTCCATTGTTGCCATATCGTAGGTGGTATAAGTCGTTAGCTCCGGGGAAGCAAAATTGATATCTATCACGGTCAAAGCTTTCTGAGGTGGCAATTTACTGTCAATATAGGGGCGTGGTCCGGAGCCGAGAATGCCCGTATGCAAAAGCCGTAGTTCTCCTTTATGGGCTGGATAATAGGCGTGATGATGACCACTAATATAGGTATGTACCTGATGTCGCTCCAGCATTTCTCGCAACTGATCGGCATTAGCCATAACTTCCCCTGGTTGGTTGCGACCCACAGCAATAGCATATAGAGGTAAGTGACCCAGTAAAATCTTAAGCTTAGCAGACTGAGCCTCAGGGCTTTCCAAGGCTTGTTCAACCCAATCTAGTTTGTCCTGGGGAATTTTCGCCGATGACCCATCCCAAGCAAGAAAGAAAATATCATTAAATTTAAAGCTGTAGTAAAAGGGAAATTCATCGCGCTCCACAAATTCGATTCCTGGATCATGGGTTGGTTCATTCCAGTAATTAGCTGCGATTGTCCTTTCTCGCTCAAACAAAAAACCTCCAGACAAACTCTGGGCACTGGAGGCATCATGATTGCCAATGGTGAAACCATAGGGAATATTTGCTTGGCGTAAGGGAGCTGCTACATGCTGATCGAAGGCAGCCCACATCGCCTTTAATTGATCTTCCGAGAGCGTGGGATTTTGTCCAGCTATCATATCACCGCTACAAACTACCATATCCGGCTGCCAGAAAGGCAAGAGTGCGATCGCTTTGTCCACTTCAGGATCGTAGTCTGTCGAACCATAAACTCCGTTTAAGTCACTGATTACCACTAAGCGTACGTCCCCTTTCGGTGGATTATATAACCCGTCCTCTCCTAAACTAGTAACTATTGCCTCGGTCTGCGGAGGCAGCGAAGTTGAATCAGAAGTTAGAGTAATAACCTCGGAAGATTCGACTTTAGAGGGCATAGTGACCTGGGGTGGAACCTGTTTCGATTGGCAGGCATGAAGCACCATTACTAGAGAAAAACCTAACAGGATACTCAGGAAAATTCGCACTTGCGATCGCCAAAATCTCATGGATAATATATAGTTCAACAGAAGAGGACGCCTGCTATTGTACAAATAAAATCAAGAAATGGGACAAATATTAAACTCAGGATAAGCTGCTAGTCAGGTTTATACTCTCCCAATCTTATCCAGCATTGCGATCGCTCTTTTGACAATAGTCTCAGGGAGACGAACATAGCCCAACTCTGGGCCGAACTTCTGTCCTTCAGTTAGTCCCCATTGCATAACATCTTTCAATACTTGAGCCTTTTGGGAATCTTCATACTGCTGATAGGCTAGCACCCAACTGTAGGTGACGATGGGGTAGGCATCGGAATCGTCTGGATCGGCAACGGAACCACGTCAATCATCAGATAATTCAATAGATGCGATCGCCTTAGCTGTTGCCTCTTCCGTTGGGAGTAAAAACCTTCCAGTTTTATTCTCTGGGCTTAGAATACTTTTTAGTATCGAGAGCTTGAAGCTTATTGGTTGTAGATTCTGAAGCTTTTCCTTGACAAGCTTTAATCCCGATCGCTACTGACAGGACTAAGAATAGAAATCTGCGACGGGGGAAACCATTTTTTAAAGTCACATCTGGAGTGTATTTTATTCGTACTGATACCAAATTAAATGATGTTCACAACAATTGATTCTTATTTTAAATTGGTATGAGTAGATTGCTGTCTCAACGCCATTAAGGAAATAATCGCCAAAGTTCATTAAATAAATCAATTGTAAAGGTGGACGCGGACGCACGGGAATGTTGGCGGCAGCTTGCCTAGTGCAGCTAAACTATTCTCCTAAAGACGCGATCTCTACTGTCCAACGAGTTCGTTCTGGTGCCCTTTCAACAGCAAGGCAGCGAAACTTCGTTTATCAATTTAAGGATTTTCTAAGTAGTCAATCTTAATTTGAGGTAGCAGTTTGATTGAAGCTACTGGAAATTTTACCTTATGAGTATTGGATATTGGTTAATACATTAGTCTTTTTATTGACGACATTAAGGCTTTACGTTGTAGTATAAACTCAGTAATCCTAAAAGTTTTTCTAAAAATAATCTTTATTATCTCTGGATTGTAAGTGTCGGGAATACTTCTGGTATCAAGATCGGCTCGAAATTGCAACAGCAGATACTGCTTAAAATAGTTTAGAAAGAAAGTCTTACTGAAGAAGTTATGACTACGATAATTGAAAAAAATCCTCCCCGAGCATTATCTGATGCCGACCTGTCTCCTAGGGGGAGAGTGTTTCCCAGCCCGATAAATTGGCGTGACCAGATTTTGTATCAGTTGTTGCCGGATCGATTTAGTGATAGTCGGGAGATGGAGCACCCGTTGTTTGACCGCAACAATCCCGAACAGTTCCGGGTCAGTCACAAAGGTAATTGGATGGCAGCTGGGCAAAAATTTAATGGCGGAACCCTCAAAGGTATTGAAAGTAAACTAGACTATTTACAAAATTTAGGTGTCACCACCGTTTGGATTAATCCGCCCTGGAAGCAGCGCATCGATTTAGAAACCTATCATGGATACGGCATCCAAAATTTTCTGGACATTGACCCCAGATTTGGCAATCGGCAAGATTTACGGAATTTGGTGGATGCAGCCCACGATCGCGGAATGTACGTGATTCTGGATGTGATTTATAACCACAGCGGTAGTAATTGGTATTACCGGGATGAAACCGATGGCAATCCTAAGGAGACAATGCCCTACCGCTCTTTCCCTCCTTATCCCATTCACGGTTGGCGTTCGGCCAAGGGAGAAAGCATTCCCCATCCTGTATCGGTAGATGACGGCGTGTTTCCTGAAGAATTCCAGAATCCAGACTGGTATAACCGTGCGGGGATGATTACTCATTGGGAAACAAATTACGGGGAAGACCCCATGAATCCCTATGCTGAGTTTCGGAAAGGAGACTTTTTTGAACTGCGGGATTTTAACCTAGAGCGGGAAGATGTCATTAAAGCTCTGGCAAAGGTCTATCAGTATTGGATTGCTTTAAGCGACTGTGACGGATTTCGAGTAGATGCGGTCAAGCATGTTTCTCCCCTTACTTCCAGTCAATTCTGTGATTTAATTCATGGTTATGCCCAATCGATTGGAAAAGATAATTTTCTGCTAGTGGGCGAGCTCACTGACAATGATATGGTACGTGGATATCTAGATATTTTTGGACGCAAATTAGATGCTGTTCTGGATATTGTAGTAGCCCCTAACACTATGTCTAGCGTTGTTAAAGGGTTGGCGCACCCCAATGAATTCTTTCATCTCTATGATGAAAACACCTTGCCTGGAAGTTACCGTCAGCTAGGAACTTATCATGTTGTCGTATTAGATGACCATGATATGTCATCTCGGCCCCGCAAGGAGCGATTTGCTGCCCATAGTGAACAACTATCCCACCATTACGAGCAGGTAGCTCATGCTGTGGGATTAGTGTTGACTCTACCGGGAATTCCTGCGATCTATTACGGCACGGAACAGGCTTTTGACGGCTCTCAAGATTACCATGATTATGACTTAGAACCCCGACATGAATTTATAGATCGTTATATTCGCGAATGCATGTTTGGCGGAAAATTTGGGGCTTTTGCCACGGAGGGTTGCCATTTCTTCGATTCCGAGCACCCCACCTATTTACGGATAGCTCTGATCGCAAGCCTACGCAATCGGCAAGATAGTATCGGCAAAACTCTGCGACGGGGACATAACTATTTGCGAGAAACTTCGTTTTTAGACCGTCCTTTTGCTGTTCCCCCAGCGGGAGAAGTAATAGCTTGGTCTATGGTTCTCTATATTAATGAAGTGCTGATGGCCCTAAATACAAATGGCTTGGAAAACCGAGGTGGATTTATCACGATAGATAGTTCCCTGCACCCAATTGGTTCAACTATGACGATACTTTACAGAAGCAATTGGACTGATGAACAGCTCCGTAATCCGCCCCAGACAGAAACACTCCTTGTACAAGAGTGCCAAGGACGAGCAGCAGTGCGGGTTGACTTACCCCCTTCGGGCATGTTGATTTTGTCCTAGCTGAAACGATCATGACAATTTGCCAATGACAGCATAATTCAATTACCCAGAACTATATCTGGCGATCGCGATCGCGTTTTGATATGGGTTTGCGATCGCCATGATTCTATCTTAAATACAGATTTTTACTCCAAATATCACCCAAAATAATTACTTTCCATAATCTGCTCTACTTCGACAAAATTATCTTCGGGAATATCAAAATCAAATGACATAGTGGCGATTGCGTCCTGATAGATATCTGAATATTCAGTTTTTAGATAATTATTAAGACTAGGATTTTTCTTAAGTATTCGCTTGATGCGATTGCGAAAATTAGTAACTTCCCGCATCCAACCATTCCCACATCTTTCTATCTCAGCATGCCAATACTTTAACTTAAGGACATGCTCGATTAATCGCTGCATATAACTATCAAGCGCTCGCTTTTCAGACTTCCCCATGTCATCAATTTCATCTAGCAAATTATCCCAATCTATATTCTTAAAGTCTCTATTTTGAATAGCTTCTTTTGTTTGCTCAACCCAGAGGTTGAAGTCAGATTCGTGTAATTCCTTTAAGTTACTATCCATTTATATTCCCTGTTGCAGTTTTGTAACTTTGATTATAAAGGTTTAAAATAAAAGAGATAATCTTGAATTCTAGATTATCATTAAGGGACTTCCAAGAAATTAATGCCTCCAGAATATATTGCACACCTAGATATGTCCGATAGAAGTGGAATGTTTTTTTATTTGGAAGTCCCTAACTCTATTTTTCTGACGTGCTTCTGGGTGCTGGAGCGCCTCGCAACATACCTTCTGTGCTTAATTCTTCCATAAAGTACGCCAAGAAATTGCTTGCTTCTAGGTCGGTTAAAGGGCATTTGGATTTGATTTCATCCCGATTCGTTACGTCCAGATATTCTTTTGGGTTTTGGGTAGAATTCCTTTTTTGTATTTATTTATACACTGTAAAAGTAATTTTTTCACAAGTTCCTCAAAATTTCAGTCTATTTTGTAATTGAGACTACAGAATTAATCTGCAATATAAAAGCCAAAGTATTAAGCAACCTTAAAACTTAGGAGGTTAATGATGGCAATTACTCAATGGCAACCGCTTCGGGAATTAAGTCCTATCAGAAAGCAACTAGATCGTCTGTTTCATGATATGACCTCCAGCGATCATGATAGCTACTCCATAGATGAAATAAAAAATGAAGCCCGTCAATTAGTCGAATGTGGTGCTGTCGACGATCAGCAGCCAATTTGGGTTCTTTGTGAATTTATTGCACCAGAGGAGTGCCTTAGTGTGGAAGAGGAAATAGAAAAAAATCACTATCTTTTGAGAGCTCATATTGCCGATCTCATCACCAAAAAAGAAGGGGAAGAAAATTAAAAAATTCTTGAGTAACAAAAAGCTTCAGTTGTTCTTTGCTTGATTTAAGGAGTTGGAAATGGAAAGTTTTGACTATGTGATTTTGGGTGCTGGGTTAGGAGGGCTCTCTGCAGCAGCTTGTTTGACTCGCCAAGGATATCGAGTTGTGGTTCTAGAGCAACATTATTTACCTGGTGGCTGTTGTCATACTTTTGATTATGGAGACTATAGTTTTTGTGCCGATGTTCATTATATTTATCAATGCGGCAAAGGAGAAACAGTTAATCAGTTTTTGAATTATCTAGAACGCAATGTGCCTTTTAATTCTCTCGATCCTGACTGTATCGATCGAATAATTGCTCCAGGAATTGAATTTCGGATTCCTTTAGGCTGGGAAAAATTACGAGAGCGCCTATTACAAACTTTCCCAGAAGAAACTGCGGGAATTAACTATTACTGCGACGAAATTAAACAATTACATCACGACTTACATCAATTAAATCAGGAAGTTCATTGGTTTGATCTCAATTGGTCAGATTGGTTATCTCTCCCCAAATATTGGAATGTATTTGCGAAAAGGAATTGGACCTTACAAGATCTTTATAATCGCGCCCAACTATCGCCCAAACTACAGACAATATTAGCTGGGCAAAGTGGCGATTATGGTTTACCGCCTCAAGAAATAGCTCTAATACCTCACACTTCTTTAGTTGGAGACTACGCAGACGGAGCTTATTATCCCCAGCATCATTTTAAGCATTTGGTGGATGAGATTGTGGCCTCGATCACCGAAGGCGGTGGCGTAGTTAAATATTCATCACCAGTTCAACATATCAATATTGAAAATCATCAAGTCACTGACGTGATGGCTGGTAATCAACTTTATCACGCAAAACGAGCTTACATTAGCGACCTTGATCCGAAATTAACCGTCAAATTAATGTCTGACTCTGCCGCTTTAAGTTCCAAAGAATTGCATCGTCTAACTGACTATGAATATTCTGCGAGTGCTTTTAATATCTATCTTGGTTTGGACTCTTCCTTTGAGCCGGAATCCTACGGAATTGGCAACTGGAACATTTGGTATTATCCTAATGCAAATCTCAATCAAGCTTATCAACAACAATTTGCAGGACAGTTAGACAAACCCTGGATCTTCTTGTCTTGTCCTACTCTAAAATCTCACGAACCAGGTATGGCTCCTCACGGGAATCATGTTCTGGAAATTACCACTGTTTGCCCTTACGAACCCTTTAAAGACTTACAGGAAAATGATTCTCAAGCTTACAAAGCCAAAAAACGAGAAGTTTATCAGCAAGTAATGGCTAGTGTACGAGATTTGATTCCTGATATTGATAAATATATTCGCATGAAAATTTTTGGCACTCCGACTACTAGCGAATACTATCTAGGACAACCTGAAGGCAATATGTATGGAGCAAAACTAATACCGAAACAGGTTGGGTTAAATCGTTTGGGGTTTAAAACCGAATTACCAAATTTGTTCTTAGTGGGTGCTAGTGCTGGCTATCCTAGCGTACCAGGAGTTATTGGCAATGGAATGGATGTTGTAGGAATGATCACAGGACAATCCATTCGACGAACTTCCTCTCAAGTTTCTACAGTCAAAAGTTAAAAGTAAACAATTATTAGTATCCTACCAATCCTTATCTCCAATTCGAGAAGCGTTATAACAAGAATAAGACCCATGAATACAAGGAATCAGCTAGATTATCAAGTTAAAATTATTGCTTTGTGGACAGTTTTCCTTTTGGGTACGATATTTCATACTCAGCTAGCCTTAATGCCCTTATTTCATGGTCTTGATGTGGCAATTGTCGGGCATCAACATGGTACCGAATCTTCCCAAGTTGTAGCTGAGATTGCGCCCATTTTATGGGGCATGCTCGGCTTTTTCTTCATACCAATGGTGGCAATAGTTGCCACAGCTTTTAGTAATTCCCACCGTTATCGAGTGTTCCATTTTTGGTTAACTATTGTTTATACAATTTTGAATTTTCTCCATGTAGTTCTCGATTTATTTGTCGAGCCATTATTTTGGTATCAAATTGTTTTAATGACGCTCTTATTTGGCTTTGGTATTGTCCTAAATTTAATTTCCTATCAATGGATGCGAGTTGGTTTGCGTCGTCAACGCGTAGCCTAAGTAGTTAGACTTCTTAAATTCTCCTGAAATCCTTGGCAATTCTCAAAACTAAAAATCGTAATTTCTTCTCGTTGCCTCTGCCAGGCTTAAAACGTTTGTTATCCTACCGCAAAGAATGGTTGCGGGGAGATATTTTGGCGGGTTTAACTGTAGCTGCCTATCTAATTCCTCAATGTATGGCTTATGGAGAGTTGGCAGGATTAGAACCAATAGTGGGTTTATGGGCAATGCTCCCACCAATGTTGGTTTATGCTTTTTTTGGTTCATCACCTCAACTATCGATTGGTTCAGAATCAACCACAGCGGTAATGACAGCTGTTACAATCGCGCCTTTAGTGGTTGATAATCCAGATGCTTATGCTAGTTTGGCTGCTTTACTAGCCATTATGGTCGGTTGTGTTTGTCTTCTGGGTTATCTAATAAGATTGGGATTTTTAGCCGATTTATTGTCTAAACCGATTCTCATTGGTTATATGGCGGGAATCGCTCTGATCATGATCGGCGGACAATTAGGCAAGACGGCCGGTATTAAAATTAATTCGGATAGTTTTTTCGAGCAAGTTAGAGAATTTATTAGCCAATTGGGGCAAGCGCATTATCCGACTTTAATTTTGTCAATTGTAATTTTAATCTTCTTATTTACTGTTCAAAATCGTTTTCCGAAAGCTCCAGCCCCCTTATTAGCAGTTTTGCTGGCAACTGTGGCGGTGGCATTATTTAATCTGGAACAATTAGGCGTTGCTGTAGTAGGAGAAATTCCCGCTGGCTTTCCTAATTTTGTCTTACCAATAGTTTCCGTGCCAGAATTTCTACCTTTGCTAGCTTCGGCTATTGGGATTGCCATTGTGGGATATTCTGATAATGTGCTGACAGCGAGGTCATTTGCCAATCGCAATCGTTACCAAATTGACCCCAATCAGGAGTTGTTAGCTTTAGGTGTTGCCAATCTAGGAAATGGCATGATGCAGGGTTTTCCCATTAGTTGTAGTGCGAGTCGTACCGTTATTGGTGATTCTTTAGGTAGCAAAAGTCAGGCATTTTCTCTCGTGGCAATGCTGGTGCTAATCTTGGTCTTGTTGTTTTTGCGTCCTTTATTGGCATTGTTTCCTAAAGCTGCTTTAGGAGCAATTGTGATTTTTGCTGCCACCAGATTGATTCAAGTCTCAGAATTTATCAGGCTATATCGTTTTCGCTCTAGTGAGCTGATATTGGCACTGATTACCACTATTACTGTTCTGTTAACAGATATCCTGGTGGGGGTGGCAGTCGCTATCAGTCTATCAGTGATTGAACTATTTGCTAGAGTAGCCAGACCCCATGATGCCGTATTAGGAAGCGTTCCAGGTTTAGCAGGGTTACATGATATTGACGACTGGGCAAAAGCGACAACTATACCTGGCTTGGTAATCTATCGTTACGATGCTCCTCTGTGCTTTGCCAATGGAGAAAATTTTAAAAAGCGATCCCTCGAAGCCGTCGAGGTAGAAATCGATCCTGTAGAATGGTTTGTTCTGAATATGGAAGCTAATGTCGAAATCGATATTACAGCGATCGATATTCTGGAAGAATTGCGCCGAGAACTAGCTGCTAGAGGAATCATCTTTGGCATGGCAAGAGTCAAGCAAGATCTTTACAGCCAACTAAAACGTGCCGGATTTATTAACCAAATTCAACCAGAATATATCTTTCCCACATTACCAACTGCGGTTGCTGGTTTTCAACAATATAAAAATCAGCAAAATGAGCAATCACAGGAACAATAATCATCAATTTATTTGGATGAGTTTTTTTGAGCTCTAATTTCTTGATCTAGAATTTCGATTGCCTTAAGAAACTGAGGATCTTCAAGAGTTCCAATTAAATCGCGATCGCTTTGTAATTTTTCTCTTTCCGCTTCTTTTAGTTCTACAATAATATCTGGGGCAATACCCTCTTTATGAATATCTCGACCACTAGGAGTTAAATATTTCGCGATCGTCACAGCTAAACCTGAGCCATCTCCTAAACGACGAACTGATTGAACTAAACCTTTCCCAAAAGTTTTCGTTCCTACCAAAACCGCTCTCTTATTATCTTGCAAGGCACCAGACAAAATCTCACTGGCACTAGCTGACCCCCCATCTACTAAGATAGTTAATGGTTTATCAGTCAGAGCACTATTATTAGCCGCTTTACGCTCTCTTTCTCCTCCTCGATCAACAGTAGAGACAATGGAACCCTCTTCGAGCCACATCCGTGCAATGTCAATACTGGAATAGAGTAAACCTCCTGGATTAGAACGCAAATCTAGGACATAGCCTGTTACACCCTCTTTTTCCAAATCTTTAATCGCATCTCGCATTTCTTTTGAGGCTTGGGCGCTAAACTGGGTCAACCGAATATAGCCGACATCCCCAACGGGAGTGTTAGAAACCCGGGCGCGAACAGGATGAATTTGGATTCTCGCTCTAACTATTTCGTAATCTTGAGCAGCTCCATCCCTTTCTATAGTTAAAGTTACTTTACTGCCTGGTTTCCCTCTGATTAACTTTACTGCTTCATTGACATCCATGCCTTTGGTATCGGTACCATCAATTTCTTTAATAATATCTTTAGCTATGATCCCTGCTGCAAATGCGGGCGTATCTTCAATCGGAGCAATGACAATTAAGCGGTCAGTTTCCTCATCCTTGGCAATTTGAATTCCTACCCCAGTTAATTCTCCAGAAGTATCAATTTGCATATTTTTGAATTCTTCAGGATCCATAAATCTGGTATAAGGATCTCCCAACTGCTCCAGCATTTCTCTGACTGCATCGTATACTTGCTCTTGGTCAGTATAGGAACGCTCTAAATATTCTTGACGAACTTCTTGCCAGTTGAGATTATTAAAATTTGTATCAACATATTGATGATTAATAATTTGCCAAACTTCATCAACCAATTCTTTAGGACTATTTTGAATATGTGCTTGGCTCCGGGAAAAATGAATTCCTGCTGTAGTAACAGCTACTGTAGATAAGGCTACCGCAGTTGCGCCAAGAAAAATTCTGCTTTTTGTAATTACCATAGTTCCGAATATATAATACCGATTGAAGAATAGTTATTTTATTTTAATGATAAAGCCTACTCTACCATATGTGTTTTCTCTAGCAATTGAAATAAATTAATAAATTACCACAAAGGTAACACAAGAATCAAGGTAAGTAATATTTATGTCTTCGTTTTATGACCCCAAACTCAAACAAAAATTATTTTTTCTGCAACAGCAAAATCGCAAGCGATTACGAATTTCAATCTGGCGTTGTTGGGTCGTTAGCAGTTTAGTGGCAAGTTCTGTCGCCATAATTACTTCGCCCTATTGGCAGATTAAAAAAAACTCTCAGGTTGTTTTTGCAGAAGATATTATTGTTGCCGAGTCTACAATATATTCTTTATTAAAGCTTAATTATCCACAATGGCTTTGGACAATTCCGAGTCACCAATTAAGTAACAATCTCAAATCAATTCCGCCCATCCTAGATGCTATGGTTACTAAACAGATGTTTCCTCCTCAGATGAGGGTTAGGTTACAAGAAAGAGTTCCTGTCGCAACAGCTTTATCTCAGGGAAAGATCGGATTTTTAGATGCTGATGGTGTCTGGTTAGATGCAAAATTTTATTATTATAGTGAGGACAATCAAAATTTTTCTCTACCGCAACTAAAAGTAATTAACTTTCAAACTCAATATAGTGATACTTGGTCAGAAATTTACCGTTTGTTAACTATGTATCCAGGAATTGAGTTGTTAGAGGTGCGCTGGGATGAAGTGGCCCATTTATATCTCAAAACCAACATTGGGAAAGTATATCTAGGTTCAGATAGATCACTTTTAGAACAACAGTTTCAAGTCTTAGCTCGTTTCCCTGAATTATCAACTCAAGAAAATCTGACCGGAGTAGAATATCTCGATTTAAGCAACCCCAAAATACCTTTTATTCAGAGATATACCGAAGTACAATGAACATTCATGACATTATACATTAAACTTATATGTCCAATAGTTACAAAAAATTAAAGGTTTCTGGGGGTTCTAGAAAGTATCGACCATAATTGTGTGTGATTTCTTATAGTAGAAACCTTAAAACATCCAAAAATATGTATTCCCATGACTTCTAGGCATAACTTTGAATATCCCCCAAGGTCAGAAAGCGATCGCAAATCTACAGAATCATCTCTCACATCTATTAATAGTTCCTATGGTAAAGTCAGTGACCCAACTCCTTTTCCAATTCAAAATCATAATTTTGCCTCCAGAGAAGACGTAAGGAGTAATAAGATTGTGCCTAGTAATGTTGCCAATATCAAAGTGATGGGCGTTGGTGGTGGAGGCTGTAATGCTGTTAACCGCATGATTGAAAGCCAGATCTCAGGAATTGAGTTCTGGGCGATCAATACTGATGCCCAGGCTCTGGATAAAGCAGCAGCGGAACAAAAATTGCAAATTGGTCATAAAATCACCAGGGGTTTGGGTGCTGGAGGAAATCCGGCAATTGGCCAAAAAGCAGCCGAAGAATCGCGGGATGAAATTGCCCATGCTTTAGAAAATACTGATTTGGTCTTTATTACCGCAGGGATGGGAGGAGGGACAGGCACTGGTGCTGCCCCTATTGCGGCAGAAGTGGCCAAGGAAATGGGTTGTTTAACTGTCGGAGTAGTGACTCGTCCTTTTTCTTTTGAAGGCAGAAGACGAACTAATCAAGCAGAAGATGGAATTAATGCGCTGCGAAGTCGAGTTGATACCCTGATTGTGATTCCTAACAATCAATTATTAACAGTGATTTCTCCTGAGACTCCAGTTCAGCAAGCTTTTCAGATCGCCGATGATGTTCTCAGACAAGGGGTACAGGGTATTTCCGATATTATTACGATTCCTGGCTTGATTAACGTTGACTTTGCCGATGTGAGGGCTATTATGGCTGATGCTGGTTCGGCTCTGATGGGTATTGGCGTAGCATCGGGTAAATCCCGTGCCCGCGAAGCAGCGATCGCTGCTGTTTCTTCTCCTTTATTAGAATCCTCGATTCATGGCGCTCAAGGAGTAGTATTGAATATTACTGGGGGCTATGATTTGACCCTCCATGAAGTTAATGCGGCGGCGGATAGCGTTTACGAAGTAGTCGATCAAGAGGCCAATATCATCTTTGGTGCTGTGATTGATGACAGTATGGATGGCGAAATCAGAATTACCGTAATCGCGACTGGATTTACAGGGGAATCAGAAGAGGACGAGATTCCTGGAATGGCAGATGTTTCCCAAGTATTTGCTGAATCAGCAAGACATAATCAAACCAGCCGCAATTCTGGTATCAAAATAACAGAACGTCGTGAGGAGAATAATCCAGAACCGCGTCGTGATAACAATCGGATTGAAATTCCTGACTTCCTCCAAAGAAGACGTTTTCCCAAAAGCTAATTTATCGTCGGTTTGCTTCGAAGGTAGTTAGGTGGTAGGTGTTAGGTAATAATTGGGGATTTATACTTTATAAGATACAAAGGACTTTATAAGATACAAAGGAATAAGTAATTGGCGATAGGGAAAAAGGATAAAATACTCATTACTTACTATTTATTACTTATTACTTACTCCCTCAAACCTAACCCCTAAAACCTAAAACCTTTCTTTTTGTACAGTGAAACTAGCAACCAAAATCGAGGCAATTCTCTATATTAAAGGACAACCTCTGTCTCTAGATGAGCTTGCTGCTTATCTAGAATGTGAACGGGAAGAGGTAGAAGATGGTCTGATTGATTTGATGAATGACTATGCCCATCGAGATACTGCGCTAGAAATTTTGGAAACTAATCTGGGTTACAGTTTGCAACTCAAATCAAGCTACAGTAATTTGCTACAGGCATTAATCCCGACAGAATTAGGAAAAGGTTCTTTAAGAACTTTGGCAGCGATCGCGCTAAAAAATCCCATTCTACAAAATCAATTAATTGAATTAAGGGGCAGTAGCGCCTATCAACAAGTGGCAGAATTAGTAGAACAAGGTTTTATTAGTAAAAGACCGCAAGCCGATGGTCGTTCGTATTGGCTTGAAGTTACAGATAAGTTTCACCAATACTTTGAAATTGATCAATTAGCAGTTTCTGTATCGGATTAAGTTTATGCAAACTAGCGGTTATAATCAATAATGTGTCAAACTAGCGC
>JASJDR010000170.1 GCA_030065615.1 Xenococcus sp. MO_188.B8
TTGACTGCTCCCCGCCCTAAAAGGAACGGGGATTCTTGCTTCAACGAAACTTGCCTAGAGGTGAGAGCATCACCTCCTCGGTAGCGGTTTCTCCACAAGCTATCCCCATTTGCCCAACGGTTAAGATATTTTTCGCGGCGTTAACATCTCTCTGATGACAAACTCCGCAACTAGGACAAGTCCACTCCCTCATATCCAAAGGTAGTTTTTCTAAGACATGACCACAAGTGCTACATTGCTTCGATGAGGGAAACCATCGATCAATCGCTTTGATGGTGCGTCCATGCCACTGAGATTTATACTGAAGTTGGCGCAATGCCTCCCCCCATCCACAGTCTCCTATGGCTCTAGCTAAATTATGATTAGCCATCATGTTTTTCACTGCTAAGGTCTCAGTATAGATTGCTTGGTTCTCGCGTACTAACTGAGTCGTTAATTTATTCAGGAAATCTTTTCGACAATCGGCTATTTTGACGTGCAGCTTTGCTACTTTTAACCTTGCCTTGTCTCTATTTTTAGAACCTTGTTGCTTCTTGGCTAGTCTTTTTTGTAGTGTTTTTAATTTAGCTTGATATTTCGAGTAGTAGTGAGGATTTCCTGAGCCAAATCCCTTTGATGTGACCATCACATCTTTGATTCCTAAATCTATTCCAATGCTTTCTGTGCTGAGAGGATATGGTTCTAATTCTTCTTCAACTAAGAAGGAAACGAAATATCTGTTTGCTGGATCTTTACTCACAGTTACCGATTTCGCTTCCCCGGCAAAATATCTACTCCAACGAATATCTAGTGGCTCTTCCATTTTGGCTAAGGTTAATTTACCGTCTCTCCATTTGAAGGCATTACTTGTATAGGTAGCTGATTGACGATGAACTTTTTTCTTAAATCTAGGATACCTTGTTTTTCCTTGAAAAAAGCTTTTAAAAGCTTGGTCAAGATGTCTTAATTGCTGTTGTAGTGGTACGGAGGAAACTTGCTTTAACCAAGGTTTTTCGGGGTCTTTTTTGAGTTGAGTTAGTTCTTTTGAGAGCTCGTTAGAGGAAAGAGTTTGTTTTGATTCTTCGTAAGTAGCTATTTTTAATCCTAAAGCCCAATTGTAAATATATCTTCCACATCCAAAGGTTTTTGCCAACTCTAGTTTTTGAGATGAGCTGGGGTAAAATCTGAATTTAAATCCTCTGAGCTGTTTCATGGTCTTATTTTTTCATGAGGCAGCTTTTGATGCAATACTATAATTAAACCTTATTGGAACGCCCTAAAGGGCGGGGTTTTCAACCCATGATCCCAAGGATAAAATTGATTTATGATACTCATAAAACTTGCCGCCATATCTTTATCTTAATGACCTTTGCCTCTCTTCCTCTCAGTCAGCGTTCTTTATCTCTAGATCATCAAGAATTAATTCGAGTCCTTACCGAACAGGAAAACATCCTCATTATTCAGGATCTTGACGGTGTTTGTATGGGTCTAGTCAAAGATCCTTTAACTAGAGTAATCGATCGCGGATATCTAGAAGCAACCAAAGCTTTTAACCAACATTTTTTTGTGCTTACCAATGGGGAACATATTGGCACAAGAGGAGTAAATCCTATTGTTGAGAAAGCTTTTGATAATCCAGAATTCGTCAACGGTTCCTATTTACCTGGACTAGCAGGAGGCGGTGTACAGTGGCAAGATCGTTATGGTAATTATTCCCATCCAGGAGTAAGTATCGCGGAATTAGCATTTTTAGAAGCTGTACCTACCAGAATTGTTGCTAGTTTACAAGAATTTTTTCAACAGGATAATTATGGTTTAAGTCCTGAACAAATTACCGAATATATTAGGGCAACCGTATTAGATAATAAAGTATCCCCCACAGCAAATTTGAACGTCTTTCATGAAGCCTTGTTAGAGCAACCAGAAATTTATATTCAGCTACAAAAAACAATCCAAAAATTAACAGATAAATTATTACAGGAAGCTCAAGAAATGGGTTTGAAAGATTCATTTTTTGTTCATTATGCTCCTAATTTGGGTCGAGATAGTTCAGGTAAAGAAATCTTACAATTAGCCCAAGGATTTAGTTCTGGAACCACCGATTTTCAATTTATGTTACGAGGTGCAATTAAAGAAGTAGGGGTACTGGTAATTCTCAATCATTACTATTATTTACATACAGGCAAATATCCTTTAGGCTCAGATTTTAATGCCCGACAAGCACCCCATAATCACCAAGAATTAATTGCTTTAGTTAAAGAAAACTTTGACCTTAAAATGCTGCCAATAATCATAGGAGTAGGGGATACTGTTACCAGTAAAGCAGAAGTTAATGGCGGACAGATTAATTTTCAAAGAGGAGGTAGCGATCGCGGATTTTTGGAGCTAGTGCAAGCTATTGGTCAAGAGTTTAAGCGAAATAATATTGTGGTTTATGTGGACAGTAGTGGTGGAGAATTAAAAAATCGTAAGCCATTGAGGCTAGAAAGTTTTACTACTAATAATAATGGCACTATTCAACAACAACAAAGGGTAATTGAAGGGCCAGGAGATGTGCGAGATAATAGCGATCCTTTAAGATTAAATGTGGTTTTTCCTGGTGGTCATCGTCAATATCTTGAGATGTTTCAAACAGCAGCTAATATCAAATTAGCTTAAATCAAGTTCAAGCACTAGTAGGTATTAGATCCAGCCCAGTCAAGGTGAAAGAATTGAAAGGTAGTGATTCGCAATAATCCTCAGAGCTTATAACTTACAACCATATTTATGGTAACTCAGTATTATAAGTATCCAGAAATTAAAAACTATTATGACAATGATTACCCTTCAAGAAGCATAGTAAATTTCACTAGCAATTCATGATTTGTTCATAAAAGTTGTTCTTGCTTGTAGATGCATCTGTCACACACATAAATACATTTAGGTATTTTGGCAATAAGTTCATCTAAAAAAACAGTATTTTCCAGGTTTACTCTAATAAAATTGTCTTGCTAAATTAGTAAATAAATCAAGTAGTCTGCCAAAATTACATATTGTTTACATTAGAAATAATAAAGATTTCAAAAACATTCAGGTTCTCCTGAGATAGCTGTGATAGCTTATTAGCCAATAATGGCCAAATATCTCATAAGCTAAATTAATACAACAAAAAAGTTGCTTTTATTATAATTTACTTTTTATAATCTTGCGAGCCTTGCTTGGTAAAGCTTTGAAAGATTCAATGGTGTTATTTTTTCATAGTTCCTCTAGAAGATCCAATATTCATAATCTACCAAAGATAAAAAGATCATTTATTGCTTCTATGTCATAAAATTTTAATTTAGTATAATTTAAAAAAATAAAAATATGAAAGCAAATCGCAAAAATCAAATTATTACTTTGTTAATAACGACAAAAGTTTATCGGTTTTTGAGAAAGAGTATAGTATCTTAGACAATAAAATTCCAAAACAAGATAATCTTATTGCGGCTGCTTCTATGGAAGTAGAGAACTAAAAAAAAGAAATTATTAAACCTTATTCTGAGAAAGTAAACTTGATCTTAGAATCAGAATTAGTTAAAAAAATTATCATAAAAAGTAAAAATGCTCACAAAAAGTAAAAATCCCAAATATTTGAGTATATTTTTATTGATTCCTCTAATGGGAACAGCTATTGGAGGATATATATTCGTTAAGGAAATCAGGCTAACTGCAGATACAAGATTAATTCAAAACTGTGCAAGTAAAGAATATTGTCACGGAAGAATTGAAGCCTTAGAAAGGCTTGTAATGGCTAAAAGGAATTTGACGTCGTTCAACTTCGATCATGCATTTCTCTCCAATGCTAACCTCGATAGTGCCAATCTAGATAGTGCTTTTCTCCACAGTGCTAACCTCGATAGCGCTTTCCTTAGAGATGCCAATCTAGATAGTGCTTTTCTATTCAGTGCTAACCTCAGAAGCGCTAATCTGTCAAGTGCCAACCTAGATAATGCTTTCCTTTCCAGTGCTAATCTTTACAGTGCGAATCTTTCTCGAGCTGATCTCTATCGTGCGAATCTCAATAGTGCTAACCTTAAAACTGCTAACCTCTCCAGTGCCCTGCTTTCAAATGCTAACCTCAAAACTGCCAACCTCAATAATGCGGATCTTCATAGTGCCTTACTTTTAGAAGCTAACCTCTCAAATGCTTTACTTTCAAGGGCCAACCTCCAAAGTGCCAATCTAGATAGTGCCTTTTTATCAAGTGCCAACCTCGAAACTGCCAATCTCGAAAGTGCCAATCTCGAAAGTGCCAATCTCGAAAGTGCCAATCTCAAAACTGCCAACCTTGATAGTGCCAATCTTAAAAGTGCCAATCTCGAAACTGCCAACCTTTCAGAAGCTAATCTCGAAACTGCCAACCTTTCAGAAGCTAATCTCGAAACTGCCAACCTTAAAGAAGCCAACCTTGATAGTGCCAACCTTAAAGAAGCCAATCTCGAAACTGCCAACCTTGATAGTGCCAACCTTAAAGAAGCCAATCTCGAAACTGCCTATCTAGAAAGTGCTAGTCTGGAAATTGCCAATTTATCAAGTGCCAACCTTAAAGATGCTAACCTCAAAAGTTCTAATTTGGATAGCGCCTTACTTTTAAGTGCCAACCTGCAAAATGCTAATCTGCAAAATGCCGATCTCGGAACTGCCTATCTAGAAGGTGCTAACTTGCAAAATGCCAACCTGCAAAATGCTAATCTTCAAACTGCCAACCTGCAAAATGCTAATTTAATCAGAGTCAAAAATCTTACTCCCTCTCAAATTAAATCAGCCTGCCATTGGGAAACAGCTTTTTACCAAGGTTACTTCGATATTAAAAAGACAAAATGGATAGTTGATGAAAAAGCCAATCAAGACTTTATAGAGCAAATCAAACGTGATCGAGCTTCTGATCCTACAGAAGCAGTCGATTGTAGTATATGGAAGTAGGATAATTGATTTATAAAAAGAACTCGATCGTTTTTCTTTTTGCTCTAATAGTCCAGTAGACTACAGCAACATAGCTGCAAAACAAGCTAAATTAACGAAGTCAGCGGTACTCCGCCGTAAAACGACGGAGCCTGCGCTGACCGCATTCCGCGGTCAGAGGAAGCCAAGGGGCTGATTCCGTCGTCGCACGGCGGAACTTGTACGCCCCGTCCGTCTTCTCTTGGTGCGCGTTCCTTAGCCGAGGGAACCTCGGCAGGGTCGCACCGCTCGCACGGCGGGGTCTCTCTGACAATTGCTGAATTTTTATCCCATCCCAAAGAAAAGGAAATGCTGGAGTTATACCAATTTGAACTATCCCAATATTCAGAGAAAGTTCGTCTGATTCTCGATTACAAAGAGCTCGAATACCGCAAAATTGAAGTTACTCCAGGTGTTGGACAGATAGAACTTCTGCAAAAATCTGGAAGTAAACAAGTGCCAGTGCTAAAAGATGGCAGTACTTATATTGCTGATTCTACGGAAATAGCTTTTTATCTCGATCGCAAATATCCAGAGCGTCCCATTATCCCAGAAGATCCTTTAGCTAAAGGTCAATGTCTGCTAATCGAAGAATGGGCGGATGAATCTATGGGGCTTAAGGGAAGGAAAGCTTTTATTGGAGCCTTAAACCAAAATCAAAATTTCCGAACTTCTGTGCTACCCCAAGAAACTCCTGATCTTGTAAAAAATCTCGTGGGTGCAATCCCCGGTGAGCTATTGGATGTCTTAGGTATGGGAGTCGGTTTCGGTGGCGATGCCGTCAAAGATGCCAAAAAAGGACTGAAACAAGATTTAGAAGCCTTGAGCTTGATTTTACAACATAAACCTTATTTAGTTGGTGACACCCCCACTTTAGCGGACTTAGCCGTTGCCGGATTAAGTATCTTGTTAAAATTTCCTGAAGGCTCTTACCTCAATATTCCCTCCCAGCTAAAAGGTAAAGGAATTCCTGGGTTAGCTGATAATAGTGATTACGATGTCTTTTTTAACTGGCGCGATCGCCTTTATGCAGAATATCGTAAAGCTACTGGTAGTACTACTCCCAGTAACGATGCTGCTCCGACCTCG
Organism: Xenococcus sp. MO_188.B8; assembly: GCA_030065615.1. GTDB lineage: Bacteria > Cyanobacteriota > Cyanobacteriia > Cyanobacteriales > Xenococcaceae > Xenococcus. The sequence continues at coordinate 6,031 of JASJDR010000170.1, forward strand.
ATTGAAATAGAATAAAGAGGCACTAAGGAAGATGGGAGAGCAGAGGAAGCAGGGACAGAGAATAAAAGAGTTAATCTATTATCTGTTCCCTATTCCCCTACTTCAGAGATGAAAATAAACCTAGAACATTATTTAAGTGATGCTTACATTGATGCCAGTAGTAGAAGTAGTCAGCGTCAATTGTCTCTAGAAATATCTGCGATCGCTGAAACCCCAGACTATAGTTTACCGCTTAATCTCTGTCTGGTTTTAGATTGTAGTGGCTCGATGGAGGGAACCCCCCTAGAAACAGTTAAACAAGCAGCCATCTCAATTATTGACAAGTTACAACCAGGCGATCGCATTTCGGTTATTGCCTTTAACCATGAAGCCAAGACAATTGTTCCTTATCAACCAGTAGCCGATCTTGTTAAAATTAAACATCGAATTAATGCCTTAAAGGCGGATGGTGGCACCGCGATCGATCAAGGGATGAAATTGGGAATCAGGGAGATCTCCCTAGGAAAGCGGAATACGGTTTCTCATATTTGCTTACTGAGCGATGGCGAAAACGAACATGGGGAAGATCAACGTTGTTTAAAATTGGCTAAACTCGCTGCTGAATACAAAATCACTATTAATACTCTTGGTTTTGGCGAACATTGGAATCAAGATGTCTTGGAAAAAATTGCTGACTTGGCCAATGGCACTTTAAGCTATATAGAAGAGCCAGAGCAGGTTTTATTCGAATTCGAACAGGTTTTTGCTCGTTTACAAACTGTCGGTTTAACCAATGCCTACTTGATAGTAGAATTATCGCCTGGTGTCATCTTAGGAAAACTCAAACCTATTACCCAGGTAGCTCCTGAAGCGATAGAAATTCCTTTTAAATTGGAGGGAAATTACGTTAAGGTTCGTATTGGGGATTTAATGACTGATAGTGCTAGAATTTTCTTGATTAATCTCTATATAAATCAATTATCGACTGGAAATTATCAAATAGCCACGGTACAAGTTTCCTATGACAACCCAAAGATTGGCGAAGAAAATAGCCTTTCTCCTGCATTTTCTATAGAAATAACCTCACAGGAAGACTACCAGCCTCAATTAAATCCTAAGGTACAACAATCCATTCTTCTCTTGGCAAAATACCGTCAAACTCAAATTGCCGAAGCCCAATTGCAACAGGGTGACAAGCTAGGTGCAGCAAACATGTTACGGAGTGCAGCTAAAACAGCTTTACAATTAGGAGATGAAGCCTCCGCCACAGTCTTGCAAAAAAGTGCTACTCGTTTACAGGAAGGAGCAGAATTATCCGCCAAAGAACGAAAGCAAACTAGATTGGCTTCTAAGACTTTTTTGTAGGAATCAGGAATTTGATTCTTAGATCTTAGGGAAAGCAGATCTTGGGGAGATAGTTGACAATTATTAATTATCTTCCTCTTCCTTCATCCTTGATCCTTTAAAAGGTGGTATGTTTTTAAAACACTCTGCCCATTAATGATTTATTCTCTATCTATGGATAAGGTAGCTAGTCGGAAAGATATCTCTTGGTCGTTTTGGCCTATTGTACCTATTTATCCTTATGGTCAGCGCCAGACAATTCGTAGAGAAATTGTCAAAGATGCGGTTTGGACATTCGAGCAAATTCAGGGCATCTTCTATGTGATCGTCCCAATTCGCATGACCGTGATTAAGCTAGAAGCGGGAGGACTGTTAGTTTATGCACCAGTTGCTCCTACTAGAGAATGTCTCAGCTTAGTTCAAGAATTAGTGGGGCAACATGGCGCAATTAAATATATTATTCTGCCGACAATATCTGGTATCGAGCATAAAGTATTTGTCGGCCCTTTCGCCCGAAAATTTCCGACAGCCGAGGTTTTTGTCGCACCTGAGCAATGGAGTTTCCCGATTAATCTACCTTTGAGTTGGTTAGGTTTACCAGGGAAACGAACTCAAATTTTACCTCAAGATAGTAGCCAGACACCTTTTGCCAATCAGTTAGAAATTGCTATTTTAGATGCTATTGATCTTAGATTAGGTAAATTTTCTGAAGTAGCAGTTTTTGATAAGCGATCGCGTACTCTGTTAGTTACTGATTCCTTAGTGGCGATTCCCCAAACTCCCCCAGCAATTGTAGAATTAGATCCCTATCCCTTATTATTTCATGCTAGAGAAGACGCCCTAGAGCCAATTGTGGATACTCCAGCAAACCGCCTTAAAGGTTGGCAAAGAATCTGCTTGTTTGCCATGTATTTTCAGCCTACGGTGTTAGAAGTTCCTAAATGGAGTCAAGTATTTCGCAATGCTTTCTCCGCACCAGATAGATCGAGTAAAGCCTATTTTGGGTTATATCCTTTTCAATGGCAAGACGATTGGCCAAAATGTTTTAAAGCTCTTTATCGAGACGGTCGTTTGTTAGTAGCACCGATTTTACAAAGTTTAATTCTCAATCGCGATCGCCGAGCAACTTTAACCTGGATCGATAAGTTAGCAAGTTGGGATTTTCAACAAATTATTCCCTGTCATTTTGATGCGCCAATTCTTGCCAATTCTCAACAATTACGTCAAAGTTTTGCTTTCTTAGAGACGGCTTGGAATTTTGGGGATAATAATTTTTTACCAGCAGAAGATTTTAAAACTATTCAACAAATTGATCGCAACTTATCTAGCTTAGGAATCATTCCCCATTCTGAGCTCTAAACCGCGCCCCCATTCAAAACTGGAGTCTTAAAAATCCCTTTGCGATTATCTCTAAGCTTTAACCGTTCTTTTTCTTCTTTTGAGCTTCCTTTTCTATTTAACATAACTTACTCAGTTTTTTGTCCTTGAAAGTGAGTTTATGCCACTGCAAAGCCAGTATGTTTCCTCATTCGGGGGGATTTGAAGCCTAGAACAATACGCTCTTTGGGAATTCCTGCTTGTAGAAGCTCCCTAGCGATACCATCTTCTGTCCCATCACGATGAATCCAAATTTTGTCCTGGATAATCTCTAGATGAATTATGCAGCCATGAACTTGGCGCACTCCTTCCCAGCCAACGATCATCAATAGGTAGCGATCTCGATTAGTGTCAAACACGCTATGTCGTTCAATTTCTCCGTGAGCATAGGGAATTGCAGCGTACTCAGAGATGATTTTTTGAATAATCTGCCGATCTTGCTCTAATGTTTCCATGTAACAATATCCTCCGTTTCAGGCTCAAAAACCAAAAGACAAACCCGATTATTTTTTAACAAAAGCTCACCAAGGGGTTCTTCAAACAGTCCATTGGCAACATCTTGCGATACCGCCAAAAAAAGCTCTCGGTCGGGCTCAACTTGGGCAAGAACGTCATGATACACAATATATTGACCAATCGCTTTCTCAAGATCGTTCATTTCTGATTGGCCTATGAAGCTCTTAATTTCAACGGCAATTTTATGTTCGGCTTTCTCGGCTGCTAAGAGCTGTTCTGCTCCCAAGTCAACATACATATCTTTCTTTCCCCATTTTAAACTGAGCGGATCATGAGTAATTGTCCAACTATCTTTGATGAGAGCATTTTTTACACAATCGTGATAAATGTCTTTGGCTGGCATATTTCAGTTTAATAGGATTTATATTATTCATTATCCCAAATACTTACTTCTATGATCTTTCAGCTATTTCTGTCCTGACTAATATTTTTGTACCAATTCTAAAAATATTAATGAAAAAGATCTCCTTGGCAAGGTAGTCAGGCATAAAATACCATTAATTAAGGACAGTCTTTTTCCAAGTTAATAGGGAAAGAGCAAAAAAAGAAGTAGAGAAACATATGACACGGATCTTCATCAGTCACATTCATTCAGATGAGGAGATTGCCTATAAGCTGAATAACTTTCTATTAGTGACTTTAGGACTAAAATTAAAGGAAATTTTCTGCATCTCAAATCCCGATCAAGAATTGTCCTATAGTTCCTCCTCTATAACGGCTCAATTAACAGATCAACTAAAAAACTCAGAAGCTCTATTCGTACTGATAACTTCTGATAGTCTCCATTCAGCTTGGATACCGTTTACGATTGGCTCTTTCTGGAAAACTGATCAACCAGTAATTCTTATTTTGGGACCTGGCTTAACTCATAATAATTTGCCTGACCCATTAAAAAACTTTCTTAGTATTCCCATAGATGCTCAAGATGCAGAAGACAGGCTAAATAATGCGATTAACCAACTAGCTAAAATTTTTAATCTCCAGCAAGAGTTTTCTAGAAGACGAGATTATACATTACGAGAGTTTTGTGATGCTCTGAGAACTTGGGAGTCTAAAAGTCCTGCATCAGATATCTCTCAACAAAAAGAAATTGAACAGTTAAAAACTGAAATTCAAGCATCTGAGAAAGCGCATAGTAAAGAACTTGAAAAATTAGCAGCAGCTTATCAACAAGAAAAGCAAAAATTAGAACAACAATTACAACAAGAGAAGGAAGAATTAGAACGGAATTATCAAAAACAGAAATATAACTTAGAGCAACAGTTAAGCAAAACAAAAATAACAAGTAATAAAATCATTAAAGTCTTTCTAGCTTCCTCTTCTGAATTAAAAGATGATCGGGAAAAATTTGAAATATTTATTAATCGTAAAAATAAAGAATATATAAGAAAAGGAATATTCCTAGAGTTGGTTATGTGGGAAGATTTTCTCGATGCCATGTCTCCAACTCGTTCACAAGACGAATATAATAAGGCAGTTGCAGATAGCGATGTTTTTGTTGGTCTCTTTCATACCAAAGTAGGGAAATATACTAATGAAGAATTTCTCAAAGCTTTAGAAACCTTTAAAGAAAATAGCAAGCCTTTAATCTTTACCTATTTTAAAAATAAAGCAATTCAGCCAAATGACATAAAAGAAGATGACATTTTGAGTTTACTTAATTTTAAGAAAAAACTTAGCGAATTAGGTCATTTTCACAGCACATTTAATGATATAAATCACCTCAAATATCTTTTTGATCATCAACTAAATAAATTTATACCAAAATTAACCGACAAAATCGAAGCTGCTTCTCAACAAGAAAAACAGGAATTAGAGAAATCACAAAAACAGATAGAACAGCCAACATTTTCCCCAAAAACCACCGTAACCGTAACAGAAAAAAAAGTCGTAGACTACACTAAACTCCAAGAACTCCTAGAACAGCAGAAGTGGAAGGAAGCTGATGAAGAGACAGCGATGATAATGCGGCAAATGGCAGGCATCAAAGGAGATAAATCCTTACAAGTTGAAGATGTTAAGAAAATTTCTGCTGAAGACTTGCGTAAGATTGACAAACTCTGGCTAAAACACAGCAATGGTAAGTTTGGCTTCAGCATTCAAAAAAAGATTTATGAGGTTCTAGAAAAACCCATGAATAGCTTTAGCGAACATATTGGCTGGAAAACATCGGGACATTTACTACCTATAAATCGTTTAACCTTTGATATCCAAGCTCCAGAAGGACATCTCCCCTCTTACTTAGCATATAGTATTAATAAACATCAAGCTTACCGGACAATAGTGCTTGAAGCTCTTGTTTCACGCATTGACTGGTTAACACAAGATGAAATTTAATCAGACATCCTCTAACATTCATGCTATTGCTGCCCAATGTGTTACATATTAATTTTTACTAAGCTGATTCACATTTAACTTGCATAATTCTGACGCTCAATCCCTAGATATAGCTTGAACCGTTCTGACAAACTCGATGTTGATCAGCTTAAATTAAAATAGACATATAAATGACAAATTCAAAAAATTTGCCGGTTCTTTTGCTAATCATAGAAGAAACGAATAAAAATGCCACTCTCCTGGTAGATATAGTCAAAAAAGCAGCGGAAGATATCTGCGATATTCAGCTGCCTGAAAAACCGATAATTGATTCATTAAAGGCAGCTTCTCTGGTTATTGCTTATCTCGACGGCCAATCTTGCAATGCTCACAAATTAATAGAAATTGGTTATCGCATAGGGGTTAAAAAGCCCCTGATTTTAATGACAAATGAAGATACAGATTTACAGCAACAAGTACCATTTGAATATGAATCTTGTAATCCTGATCGTGAATCATCAAAGCTGTTTTGCCAATCAGCAATTCTTTGTTCATGGGAAGAGCTAAACCAAGATAGCTATAAACAAGAAACAATTGATAATCTTAGAGAATTAATAAGACAGCAGGTGAAACCGAAAAAAATCAATTCATCTTATGCTGTGGCTGAAATCCTCATCGACATAAACCACGAACACAATGAATCAGAAAAACGAAGTAACAGCATCTTTACCATGACATCAGAGAAAACAGATAGACTTTTTCACGTGGAAGGTTCCCTAGCAGGAGTTCCCATAACGGAAGCTCTTGAACTTATACATAAAATGATCGAGCTTAATCAGTGGCAACATTTTTCTCAAGAACAACAAAAACTAATAGATCGGCTAATTTCTCCTAAAATAATGATACTAGATAGTGATCTAAAGAGTGATATCGTAGCAAAAATACCTTTTATTTTTAACAAATCTGAATATGTGTCAAAAGACTTGCACGGAAAAGCGTTTCTTGCCCTAATTACTCAGTATACATTAGACAAAGATAGCTCAAGCTTATTGCTTAAACTACTTTACTATGAAGTCCCTAATCTTCTATTAGAAGAAGCGCCTTGTCGGACCCACTTGGTCTGTAAAAACATTTAATATTATAAATATATAAAAGTATCTATAGTTTAAGAGGTGAGCCCAAATACTCAAGTAGCGCCAATGGCATCATCAAATTTTCCAGCAAGTGTCTTCCATAGAGAAAAAATCCCAATCGCTGCTGAGCGAACGGTAGCTCTAGTAGAAAGCGGACAAAAGCCGCCACTAGACTGGAGTAGTAGGGCGCTATATATTGGAGCGAGAGGGACGCAAAACTGGCTCTCCGTTGTACACGAACCAAATTATCCCTTGCGGGGAAAAAATTCTTACGTTCTTCATAAAAATCGACTTGCTGCTATTAAAGATCTAGTGCCTGCAACCCTAGTTTCGCTCGGGCCGGGAGACGGCATAGACGATATCGAAATTGTTACTGCTCTTAAAACGCAACAAGCAGACTTAAAGTACATTCCCGTGGATATCTCAAGTGATCTATTGGCTCTGGCACTGACAAATCTGAAGCCGCACATTGATATTCCCGTCAGCATTCTCTGTGATTTCGAAGGCAAACAAGACTTCTTAGCGCAAGTTCTCGACAAATACGCTCAATCACCAATTCTCTTTTCTTTACTGGGGGGTACTGTTGGCAATCTTGACCTTGGCGAAGCTAGCTTCTTTGCTAAATTTAAGCAGTTGCTCCAGTCTGGGAATCATTTGTTGCTTGACATTCCTCTTGCTGGACCAAGCTGGACAGCCGAATCCGAACCGCGGCTCAATACCGCCCTTTATTCCGATGCCTTTCAGCGCTTCTTAGGGGTGGGTTCAGGTCAATGGAATTCCCAGTTTGAAAAGCGAATTGAATTTTCCCTAGAATACGATGACCAAATTGGTGCCAAAATAATCACTATCATTGATAAACTAAGTCAGCGAACGATACTGAAGTTCAAGCGATACGAATGGGATTCGCTTCTTCGCTGGTTAAAAGCTTGCGGCTTTGCTATCAAATTTGCCCAATGCTCGATATCTTCGGCACAAGATCTGTTTGGTATGGGCGTTATCTTACTCTCCGCCATTGAAGTTAACTAGGTAGTACGATGTCATTAAACCACAGCCTATCATTTAATCTAAAGGCACGCAGCCTTTTGCCAAAAGGATTCTTTTATGCCAATACTCCGATGGCAATTCTCGATCAATCTGGCAATGTAATGGAATTCAACGCTGCTTGCCGAGAACTAATGGGTAAGGATATTGCTGGCTGCAAAGGATACAGTTACGAGTACTTAACTACACAGCTTGGTTCAAAAATTGAGGGTGAATTGTTAAGCCCTCGGGGCACAGCATTCAGGCATCTATCTAATGATAGAGACCTCAAGTTGAGCGTCGATGATTTTGATGTTTCAGTCTCCCAGTGCCGATACCACTCCCAAAAGTTTGGCTCCATAACACTTCAGATATTGGAAATTCCCTGCATTGATACAGAATCAGGTCAGTGTATCGGGTCAACTCTCAATATTGAGATCCTAAAAATGGAACGGCAAGGTATATTTTATCAATCCTTAAAAAAGCGCTGGACTCACGAAATCATGTGGGAGGTTTATGCAACAAGTTACGATCGCATTCTCTTAGAACTTCCTTTCTATCAGGAAGTTGTCGGTCGGCATTGTACCGCGATGAGGTCTGAGGAAATTGAGCGAGTTCTCGACATTGGTGCGGGGACTGGAAATGTTGCGATTCCTCTTATCAAACAGGGAAAACAGGTAACCACAGTCGATATAGGGCGAGCGATGCTTGGGAAACTCTACAGCAAGCTTAATGGATTTCCCGCTAACAACCTAAAAATTGTTGAGGATACAGCAGAACGCTTACCTCACCTTGAAGATAATAGCTTTGATGGCGTTACCGCCTTGCTGGCTTTCTTTGATATGAATGACCCGCTTGCAGCCTTACAGGAAGCAGAACGCCTATTGAAACCTGGCGGAATTATGGTCGTGACCGAACCCAAGAAATGCTTCGACGTTGACCAACTGATGGCTAAGGCAGAGGAGCTTTTGCGCGAGAAAGGCATACTCGATTCTCTAGCCGAGGATTGGCAAAGGATTCAGATTGTAGCCCCTATAGTCAATCAAACCATTCAGGATATCCAAAGCTCTCAGACTAGCTCAGAATCCCGCTCATCCTGGCACGCTGAAGTAATATTAGACTATTTACGCGATCGTGGCTTTGTTAATCTATCAATTAAGGACTCCCACTATGGCAACTGCGCCACGCTGATAGGGCGCAAACTAGATTGAGTAGCTATCAGGGGTAAAATAGCGAAGATACTGATTCATTTTCAGAATCCAATCTAATTCTTGGATTTCGGCAGTTAATCAAAAGGAGAGATTTCGTTAGTCTAATCCTTCACTCCTAAAACCTTCAAAATCTTTCTTGGTTTAGCTGGGATTTCCTAACTCTGTTTCTCTCAGAAATTAAGACAAAAGATTTCCTTAGCAAGTTAGTCAGGCATAAAAACTATTATTGCCTATTATTCCGAAACGTAGAAATCCTTACGAAATTACTGAACGAGTTGCCATTCTTCTTGATACTTTGACAGTAGAGAACTTTTTAATTAACTATTTTATCTTTAAGTGTGATGTTTAAAACCGCAAACAAGCGATCGCAAAAATTTAAAGAGAGACCACGCTTGTAAAGCTAATTACAGTATCAAACTTAATTGTAAGTAAAATTCATAAGTATTAATCCACATTACTTATTCTTTATACTTTGGGGTCTCTAAATAACATGACTACGACAAGCTTTAAGCTAGATGATGACATAGAAGGGAAATTAAGCATCATTGCTAAAAATCTGAGACGCTCGAAAAGTTGGATTATTAACGATGCGTTAAGGAGTTACATTGCTCGTGAAGAGACCATGCAACAGATGCTGTCCGAAACTGAGGAAACTCTTGCTGAATTAGAAACTGGACTAGTAGTTTCGTGTGAAGATATGATGCAATGGCTCGAAACCTGGGGAAAGGATGATTAAACTATAGTACCTAAGCTATGACCGCCCTTTTTCCTCAAAAAAATGAATGATAAATTATGAATTAAAAGCTTATTGATTGCTGCTTGCTGCGTTCTTCTCCCGTAATCATAATCAGAGTGACGCTGATTAATTGACGCTCCCGCCGATAAATCGGGGGATTCTTGCTTCACCGACACGTAGCTAGAGACAGCCGCGCTGACTCCCCACTAGAGGTATCTCCACAAGCTATTACGGTCAGCCCGACCGCTCTCTTGGTGGGCATTCCCTCTCTTGGTGCGCGTCTCTTGGTCAGCATTCCCTTGCGTCTTTCGCCGACGCGGGTTCCCACCGCTAAGATATTCTTTGCTGCATTAACATCTCTTTCGTGATGAGAATTGCAGCTAGGACAAGTCCATTCTCGAACCTCAAGAGGCAATTGCTCCCTTATGTGACCACAACAGTGACATCTTTTAGATGATGGAAACCATCTATCAATCGCTTCGATTGTTCTTCCGTGCCATTGACACTTGTATGCCAATTGTCTCAAGGCTTCACCCCATCCACAATCAGCTATTACTTGGGCTAATTTATGATTAGCCATCATGTTTTTTACCCCTAACGTCTCGGTATAGATTGCTTGGTTTTCGCTTACTAACTGAGTCGTCAATTTGTGTAAAAAGTCTTTTCGGCAATCAGCTATCTTAGTGTGAAGTTTTGCTACTTTCAGCCGAGCCTTATTTCTGTTATGAGAACCCTTTTGTTTTTTAGCTAGCCTTTTCTGTAGTTTTTTGAGTCTCGCTTGATATTTGGCGTAATATTTGGGGTTTCCAGAAGCGAATCCTTCTGATGTCACCATGACATCTTTGACTCCTAAATCAATCCCAATACTTTCTGTGGCTTGAGGATAGGGTTCTAATTCTTCTTCAACCAAAAAGGAAACGAAGTATCTATTAGCGGGATCTTTACTGATGGTTACTGATAATGGTTCACCGTCAAAATATCTCGACCACTTTATTTTCAGCGGTTGATTCATTTTTGCTAAAGTAAGCTTTCCTTCAAACCAAGTGAATGCATTACTGGCATAG
>JASJDR010000030.1 GCA_030065615.1 Xenococcus sp. MO_188.B8
CTTTGGGGAAGTTCCCCAAGAAGTGATAATTCGCTTACAAGCTTTGGATGTAGAGCAGTTGGAAGACTTAGCAGAAACAATACTTACAGTTGAATCTTTAGCACAATTTGTTAGTTTTTTGCCTAGGCAAAATCCATAATGCGATCGCCCTATAGGGAATTCAGGATCTTCTTAGTTCAAGCGATCGCGACAGCGAATACCGAAGGTCTCGCACAGTGTCAGGCTTTGCTCGTATTGAATTCTGCGCTTGCCTACTACCTTCAAGCAACCTCTAGCTTTTTTAGCTTTTTGATTTCCTGATATCGATCGCTCTGCTTGATGTGCCAAAGATCATAGTTAGTCTGCATTTGTAGCCAAGATTCGGCGGAACCTCCTAATACTTTTTCTAGCCTAAATGCCATTTCAACACTAACTGAACTTTTTCCTGAGACTAGACGCGAAAAAGTTGGCGCTGAGACACCTAATGCTTTCGCTACCGCTCTCAGACTCATCCCAGATTCTTTTATGTACAGCTCCTTTATCACTTCCCCAGGATGCATTGGGTTATACATTTCCATTAATGATAATCCTCATAATCAAGTACATACACATCTCCATCCCGAAACTCAAATGTTAATCGCCAGTTTCCAGATACTGATATGGCATAACGGTCTTTATATTCCCCTTTTAGATGAGGCGATATGATCTGATCGCTTGTTGATGCTTGAGAAAATTTTACCCTGCGTCAAGATTTAAAATGCGATCGCGCTAAAATATCGCTCACGCAATTCTTAAGCCAAGATTTTCAATCATTGAGTGCGATTTTATTCAGAAATTTAGAGGTTAATTATTGATTGTAATTTTGTGACTTTAAGAGCGATCGCACATTGCAATAGAGTGAACAACTACGGTTGTAAAACTAACTCGGAAAACTCAATATATAGTTAAATATTTAAATACAAACACTAATGATAGTGGTCCCGGAGTGACTTTTACAACGATAGGTGAACAACGCCTAAAGACATAAAGCCCAGAAGCACATCCATATTTATTTGTTTTAATTGCATCTAGTTCCTTTATAAAAGTCTGCTTGCATAATTCTGACGCTCAATCACTATGTATAGCTTGAAACTTGAAACGTTCTGGCAAACTTGATGTTGGTCAGCTTAGCTCAATAAATTCGATTTTTATTCAGATGCCATGAAAACCAAAATCTTGGTCTTAGTTTCTTGTCCTCAAGGTAAATCACAACTACTTTTCAATCAAGAAAAAAGATCCTATGAATCACTTTGAATTAGAGCTAGAAACAAAGCAAGGTAATAATTCTCTAGCAGAATATAGAGAAGATAACATCACCAAAAATATTAATATTTACGGCGGTAACTACAACGAGACAATACATGGAAATTACTACCAAAGTCGAGTAGGTCGAGTAATCAGTTTTTTAAATAAAAATCAGTTCAAATTATTAGGAGGGATTGTAACATTATTAATCATTTTTTATATTGTGCTATCACCATTATCAAATTACTTGACGAAACTTGGTCTTGAATATGTTGAGAAAAATAATGAAAAAGCCTTATTTTTTCTTGAATTGGCACTAAAATTTGACAACAATAACGATAAAGCAATGACAAACATAGGATACATTTACGAAAAAAGACAGCAATATGATAATGCACATGAATACTATCAAAAGGCTCGTTTAAAAAATAATATTGCCGCATGCAACAATGAAGCACGTTTAAACCTAACAGGTAAACGTAAATTGTCACAAGGAAATTTTGCTAAAGCTGAGTTACAAGAAAATTTTGCTGAAGCTGAAAACTTACTAGAAAACTCCTGCTTGAAATTCCTGGATGATTTAGAACAAAGTAATCAAGAAGAGAAATACAAAAATGCTTATTACGCCATTTATACAAATCTGGGATGGGCACAATTTTTACAAAATAATTATCTTAATGCTGAAAATAATCTTCAACAGGCAATTGATATGCTTCCCGAAAAAGGAACTGCTAACTGTTTATTAGCAGAGACATTAGCAGCTATAGGGAACAACTTCGAGATAGTTACAGAATCAGAACGGTGTATAGCTTATGCAAATCCCTCGAATCCAGAGGAAAAACAATGGATTCATAATGCACAGGAACGGATTTTTGATGCAGAGTCAAACTCATTAAATGCATTAGGAAAAGGATTTCCACAACGCTCGGAAAAGATTATTAAAATATTGAGACATAGTTCATAATTTAGACAAAAGAAAAGAGCGAACTCGTTAACTTAGCATAAAAGGATTTTGCGAGAGGTCTATGTCATGAATAATAAGCTAGTCTACTTAACAGCTCTAACTCTACAACTGACTATTATAAATTTGGGAATTGGCAGTCGTCGTTATTTAGCCAGGACGCAACCTATGTTAAATAGAGATGACAACTGTGAGATTGTTTCAGAAATTACAAGAGCAAAAGGAGTAGTGAAGATAAAGCGTCCGGGTGAATCAGCCTTTCAATCTGTGAAGGGAAATATTAAACTTTGTAGAGGTTACTTGATCAAACCCGTTGATGAGACAGTTTATCTTAAATGTATTAAACCTAAATCAGCAATGCCAAAAAGACTATTAGTTGGTTATTTATCGAGTGCAGAATTACCTTGTGAACGAGAGCTTAATCAATGTCCTGGTGGTCCATGTCGTGGAGGAGAGGAAGACTTTCATATCCCTCTAATTATTACTACAGGGAGATTTTTGAATAATCGTCCCAAACTTCGCTGGCTACCAGTAATCGATACGAAGTACTATTCTATAACTGTAAGTGGAAAAGGAGTTAACTGGAAAGCTAGCGTTAATGATGACCACATTACGTACGATGGACCACAACTACAACAAGGTCAATCCTATCTGATTAGAGTTGAATCAATCAATGGTGATGAAAAATCAGATTTTTCAGATGAAACAACACTAATTATGATTACGGAAAAAGAGGCAATGTCTTTTCAAAATGCAAATGCTCAAATTGCCGCAAAAGATTTAGCAAATACGGTAAAAGATTTGGAGATGGCTCAACTGTATATTGAATATGATTTAAGAGTTGAAGCAATAGAAATACTTAAGCAATTAGCTCCCGATGTTAATGGAAGTGAAAAAATATCCATTTACAACACAATCAGTAAGCTTTATCACGATATGGGATTTTATGGGTTTGAAGAGTCCTACAAACTAGAAGCACAGGAAGTTGAGGGTAGATGAACTTGTCTTAGACCTATAGCTCTAAGGTAAGTCCGTACAATTTCATAATAACAATTTACAAAATAATCATTTATAACCAGTTACCTACTAGAACAAAAGGTGCCCAATAAAATGGATCTTTGTATTCTTCTCCTTCCTCTCCATCCAAAAGCCATATCTGTGCTAAACGAAGCGCTTCGGCTTTCTCTACTTGTTTTCCCGAAGAATTATTTAATTCCTCATAGAACTTAACCATGAGCTTCGTTGTGGAATCATCCGCAATATTCCACAATGTTGCTAGCGTACTACGTACTCCTGAGCGCACTGCTAATCCTGCCATTCCTAATGCGGCTCTGTCATCTCCTACTGCTGTTTGGCAAGCACTAAGGACAAGTAATTCAATATCGCTTTGTTTAGTTGAGTCATTGACTTGCATTAAGTCAGCTAAATTTTGAGGATCAATGTATCCATCCCATTCGATGATGTATGTATCTTCAAGTTGAGAACCAAACTGACTATGAGTTGCAATATGAACTACAGGTGGAACTAAGGAATTAATTCCTAAATCAAGATTTTCACGAATAAAATCCTGATTTAAAAGCATTTTTCCAGGAAATTCTTTGGCAATTATTTTCAGTTCATTTTCAACATTATCTAGATCTTGTAATTCAGGCTTTGGTTCTCGTTCTTTAAATTTACTTCGTCCAGCTACTAAAACTTTTATTTCTTCCTGTTCCAAACGTTTAGGTGGTAGTAACTGTAATCCAGGAGTTATTGCTAAACGATATCCTTTTTGAATTAAATATTGTTCTCCATCATGCAAAATGGCAATTGGAATATTCTGCAAGACATCATTCATTAGAAATACTAAAGTTTCAACTGAACTATTTTTTAGTTCTGTTTTGGCATCTGAGTCAAATAACCAGCCATAAATTTGTTGTGACAAATTTAAAATCTGCTCAGTTTCATAATTCTTCCTTTGTGGTTTTCTTCGTTTGTCTTCTATCAAATTACGCAGAATATTTATTTGGCTATTAATCTCTGATTCAAATGTTTTAGTTTTATCATCGAAACTCACTGTTGAATAATGGCGAAGAGGTCTATTTGGCAATTCCAAGATGATCTCTAAACGATCTGGTAAGGCAATTGAATAAATAAATCCTGCTTTAGGATCAATTTCTCTAACATTGACCTCCTCAATCGTGGCGCAAGTATCTCTAAAGAAGTTGTCAAGTTCGGCTGTCTTTAGGGCTTCAATCGTCTCACGAGCCTCTATAAGAGTTTCTTGAGAAGGATTTTCTTCTCGTAAAAGCAAATCTGCTAGCTCTCTATAAACAGGTTCTACACTATCGCGAAAATTAAACTGAAGATCTCGATTAATGACGACTAGATCCCCACGTAAAGATTTTAAATTTTCCAAGGCTGAAGTGTAAGCATCAATTGCATCTTGTGGTTTACCCTGAATTTGGTTCAAACGTCCTAACTGCCAATCCCAGCGATAAGAAACATTTGCCCATTGATTTCTAGAATCTAGATCCAAGGCTTGTTGAGTCAATTTTTTAGCTTCCGAGTATTTTTCTTTTTGTTGGGCAATTCCCCCCAGATAACCAAGGACATAGGCTTCTAATTGCTTATTCTCCAAATTTTTTGCTTCTGTGAGAGCAGGAGTTAAAATTTGCTCAATATCTTCCCATGAAGTTATTTGTTCTGGCTGAGGTGCTTCATATCTATTGATTTGATTGTCAAGATTGGGCAAAGTACATTGGTGCACAATAGGCGAAAATTCTAATTGATCCTTACTGTTATCCTGACTCAGTCTTGTATTAAGACAGATCAAACTTTGAGCTAAATTAACTCGGGCATAGATTCCTGCTCTACTATTTGTCAATTCTTCAAGCTCAGACTGGATTTTATTCGACAAAGTTGATATCTCAATCCATTGCAATTGAGGATTTTCTACCAAGAGGCTTAAACGATTGAGTTGAGCTTTAACCTTGCTGATATTCGTAAGAGATCTATTTTCTGCTTGTTGATAATAAGCTAAGGCAATCTTCGTACAGGGGATTTCAGGTTCATTAGGTAGACCTAGCGTTTCTTTGGCAAGGGATTGAGGGATAGAAGCGTCATTATCTAGATTGCACACCGCTGTATCTTGTATGTTGCGAACAGTATTGCCTAAACTGAGATAAATCGCACTGATTTCAGCTATATTTTGAGATGAATTTAATTTTTCGGCTAATCCTAGACTATTAGTTAAAATTGTTTGTGATTGTTCCTGCTGTCCTAAGACTCGCAGCACATCACCCAGACTTCGCAATGCTTTTACTGTAAGAAGAGAAAGGTCGGTTTTTTTTATATCTCGAATTCTTTCGGTTAATTGTTGTGGAGTTAATATTTCTGAGTTTTGTTGACCAGAAATTGGTTGCTCTAATGGTGGACAGGTTAGATCTGCAAATGAATTTCCTAATGATTCTAATAAAGTTTTACAAGCACGGGGATATAAACCCAAATCTTGCATTGCTTGAGCTTGATTAAATTTATTTTGAGCTGCTTGAGATAGTTCATTGATTTGAAGATAAATTTGATTAGCTTGTTGCCAGGTATCTATCGCTTGAGCTGCTTGTCCTCTTTGCCTTTGTAAACGTCCCTGAATATCCAAAGTTTGAGCGAGAACTTGGGCTTGTTGTTGCTCTTGAGGCTCGTTTTCGAGGATTTCTAAACTTTGCTTAATAGTTTGTTGGGCTTCTTCCCACTGTCCTAATTGTTGATAAGTGAGAGAAAGGTTGCTTAATGCCATTGCCTGATTTAATCTTGATCCTGAATCGGCAAAAGCCTGGGCTGCTTGTTCCCAGAGAGGGACTGCTTTCTCAAACTGTCGATTTTGATATGTTTCTTGGGCTTGAGTAACTAGCTGTGTGGGGTTTTGTTGGGTTTGGACAATAGGAGTAGGATTAGATAATTCGGCAACAACTGGAGGAATAATTGTAGCCAGAATAAATAATAAAACTAACAAGAAGAAAGACTGTGGTTTGTTTCTTCTCTTGCCTTGTCTGTAAGAATTTTTGTTCATGATCTGAGAGATGCGATTACGCTACCTGTAGCTACCTGAGTTCGATGTCCTTCCCTAACCCCTCCGAAAAGGCTACCGTATACAGGTAAGTTATTTTTTATTTATTGTTCGGGTTTAAGAGCTAATCTCGCCCCCTAAATCCCCACCTCTCTAAATCTCTCCTTGAAAGGAGAGACTTCTGATGTCTCCCCTCGTAGGGGAGATAAAGAGGGGTTGGGGGACTTTAAGTTATCTTTCTCCCCCAAATTTGACGAGCGACCCCGCGTCGGCGAAAGACGCAAGGGAACGCGCGAGGAAAGGGGTCGGGGTGCTTAGAGCGACTTGTGTATATGCACCATAAAGCTAGAAGGAAAGGTGTTCGGGGAGAGGTCAATTTTAATTTCATGAAATTCATGTGTAGCTGTTAGCTCGCTATTTGAGATTTAATGATTGATAACAATATTTGCCAATATTTGTCAAAATAGACTTATAAATATTTTCTTATTTCAATTTCATGACAACACTCAACATTTCTCTACCCGACTCAATGCGAGCCTTTATTGACGAACAAATCACTCAAGGTGGTTATAGTACAGCAAGTGAATATATTCGCGATCTGATTCGTCAAGCACAAAAACAAGCGGCACAAGAAAATTTAGATAGTCTGCTGTTAGAAGGTTTGGCAAGCGGAAAATCAATCGAAGTAACTGATGAATGGTGGCAAGAAAAACAGGAACGCTTGATAAAGTTACGTCGTAAACAAGGATAATGGCACGACGTATTTTTATTACCCCACAAGCTAGTCTCGATCTAGACAATATATTATAGTTTCATTGCTCAAAATAATTCATACATAGCGTTACAGTTTTTTGATGCAGCACGACAAACCTTTAACCAACTGGCAAAA
Organism: Xenococcus sp. MO_188.B8; assembly: GCA_030065615.1. Classification (GTDB taxonomy): domain Bacteria; phylum Cyanobacteriota; class Cyanobacteriia; order Cyanobacteriales; family Xenococcaceae; genus Xenococcus. The sequence continues at coordinate 7,159 of JASJDR010000030.1, forward strand.
ACTCCAGAGATAGGAATTATTTATGAAGTATCAAAACCTAAGTTACAAGGTTTAAGAAAATGGAGAGTCAAAAAGTTTGATAAGTACATAATTTTCTATCGCTATTCTAATAATTTAGTAGAAATAATTTTCATACTTTATGCTGGACAAGATATTTCAGTGATTCTCGAAAACTGAAGTAATTAGGTCAACCTAATTTTTTGTAGGATAAGTAGAGTGACAGCACAACCCTTGTCTTGTTTACTTATAAGTTTAGTTTTCTGGAAAATTGATGAATAATTTAACTAGAATCACCTTAAATCCCGAAGTTATGGGTGGCAAACCTTGCATTAGAGGATTAAGAGTTACAGTAGGAACAATTGTCGGTTTAATGGCATCAGGATATTCGACTGATGATATCCTCAAAGCCTATCCATATTTAGAATTAGATGATATTTATGAAGCTTTAGCATATGCAGCATGGCGAGCGGAAGAAATAGAAGTACCCCTCCCCTCAGCATGAAAATTTTAATTGATATGAATATCTCCCCCGATTTAGTTAAAGTTTTGAATAATAGTGGATTTGAGGCAATTCATTGGTCGGAAGTAGGAGCAGCGAATGCATCAGACAGAGAAATAACAGCGTGGGCAAAAAATAATAGTTACGCGATCCTTACTCACGATCTCGACTTTGGTGCGATTTTGGCTGTATATCAAGCCTCAGCACCGAGCGTAATTCAAATTCGGACTCAAAATTTACTTTCATCAAACTTCAAAACCTTATTAATTAATGTTTTACGGCAATTTACTAACGAGCTTGAAAATGGAGCATTAATTACAGTTGAACCAAACCGCACCAAAGTAAAAATTCTGCCCATCATTCGCTAATATTATTAATTTTCTAAACTCATTAGTTATTCTAATTTCTGACATAATGTCTTTTTAACTCATCTTTATTTCGGCAGGAGGCCCGCGCTTACTACGATAGTGGAAGCGATGGGTAGTTGACATTTTAGTAATTCACCTCAAGGCGTAGGACAACTAATAGGTTTTTGCTGAGAGCGTTGAACTCCTGAATTAGTAGGATCGTAGGCGGTTAGCATCACTTCGCCTGTATCCGTGAAGATCCATCCTTGAGCGGGTACGGCTTCTGGGGTTGGAGTTTCTGGTCTCCCTGTCTCCCCGTCTCCCCGTCTCCCTATCTCCCCGTCTCCTTGTCTCCCCGTCTCCCCGTCTCCCCGTCTCAAGGGTACTGGTTCGACTAAACCGACTTGTTCCTCATCACTGTTGAGGATTTCATTAGGATTGGGAGGTAAACCACCTTTACCAGTGATGATAAATTCGCTACCTACGCCCTGTTCACAGGGATTTTGTGAAATCTGATCGGTCGCATCGCCCACGGTTTCAGGTAGTTCGATTAAGCCGCTAGTAGGATCGACTTCTGGAGTGTTGACAGCTATATCTCCTTGTAAGCCAAACTCAGAACTGGCATCGATATCATTGGTTTGGTTGGGTGGTGTAGATGATCTTTCTTCCAGTCCAAAAATTGCCAGAGTAGTGATGTTAATCTTGCCTCCGTTTCCCTGTTCGGCATTGGCAATAATATCGTTATTTTGATTGGGAAAAGCAACTATCGAGCCATGATCAGCGTTAATGGTGACGTTACCACCATTAGCATTTTCTAAGGCTCTTGCGGAGATAAAGCTATTGTCTCTTAGGGTGAGATCTTCAGTAAGTTGAAGATGGATATTGCCACCTGTACCCACTGGGGTTGATGCTAACAAGGATGCTCCATTTTCCAAAGCTAAAGAGTTGGCTTTAATAGAAAGAGCACCTGAATTTCCTTGTCCCTCACTCTGTACTGATATCTCTGCATTATTTGTAAGAGATAGGTTATTAGTAGCGGTAATCTTCACCGAACCCGCATTCCCTTTACCTCCTGTAAGAGCACTAACAAAAGCCCCATTAGTCAGAGTCAGAGAACCAGTGGTAATGGTGACACCTTGTGCGCCTCCTACTGCTCCGGTATTGACTCCACTGGTAACACGGCTAAGAGTACCATCAATAGTAATCGTATCGTTGGCAGTAATATCTACTAAACCGGCATTTCCTTGAGCGTTTGTACTAGCAGTAACTGCCCCCCCATTGGTCAGAGACAGTGAACCAGTCTTGATAGTGACACCCCCAGCATTTCCTTGACCTCCTGTACTAGCAGTAACTGCCCCCCCATTGGTCAGAGACAGTGAACCAGTGGTAATGGATATATTCCCGGCATCTCCTAAAGCTTCACTTTGAGCAATCAATCCCGCCAGATTATTTACCGATAGGGAGCCGCTATTAATTATAATGTCGCCTCCATTACCCATCCCTTTATCGAATGCAACCAGGCTGAATACATCACTGCCACGTCCATCAAAGACAACATCGTCACTAGCATTAATAATCACGTTGCCAGCGTCTCCCCGTCCAAAGGTAGCAGTAACTAATTGACCAGAATTAAAATCAGCAATTTTTGGCTCGACCCCTGTTACTAAAAGGGAATCCGTGTCAATGCGGATATCACTACCACTACCTTCTGCTCCTTTTTCCAACCTGCTTCTAGCAAAGCCGCCATCAAAAATAACTGTATTGTCTGCGTTAATGATTATGTCTCCTGCGCTGCCTTTTCCCCCAATAATCACGCTAGAGTTCAATTCAGCGTTATTAGTCACTGACAGAGATTCAGCATTTATGTTAATACCACCACTACTGCTTCCCTCTATTGGCGACCCTAAAAGACTTCTGACGAAACTTCTTTCTTCGATAAATTCATTATCATTGGCATTAATATTGACCGAACCATTGGCATTAATATTGACCGAACCTGCATTCCCTTGACCAAAGTTACTAGCATCAACTTGTCCTCCATTGGTTAGAGTCAGAGAACCTGTATTAATGATGATATCTCCAGCATCTCCCTCTGCTCCTGAATTGACCAGACTAGTAGCAGCACCACCATCAATGGTGATGGTATCGCTCGCGTTAATCTCTACTGAACCAGCATTCCCTTGACCTCCTGTACTAGCGTCAACTTGTCCTCCTTTAGTCAGAGTCAGAGAACCAGTGGTAATGGTCACCCCTCCAGCATCTCCCACTGCTCCTGAATTGACCGTACTAGTAACACCACTAGGAACACCACCTGAATTGTCACCATCAATTGTGATGGCATCGCTAGCGATAATTTCCACCGCACCGGCATTTCCTTGACCAAAGGTATTAGTAATAATTCGTCCTCCATTAGTCAGAGTCAGAGAACCCGTAGTAATGGTCACTCCTCCGGCATCTCCCACTGCTTCAGGAGCGACCGTACTAGTAGCACCACTAGGAAAACCACCTGAATTTTCACCATCAAAAGTGATGGTATCACTCGCGGTTATCATCACTGAACCCGCATTCCCTTGACCAAAGGTACTAGCCTCAACTTGTCCTCCTTTGGTTAGAGTCAGAGAACCTGTATTAATGGTGACATCTCCGGCACTTCCCACTGCTTTAGGAGCGACTTGATTTCCAATACCACTGTCATCAACAGTTACATTATCAGTAGCACTAATCGTAATATCTCCAGCTTGAGCTTCAGGAGAAGTTGAATCTGCTGTTATTCCCGCTCTGATACTACTGAAACGAGAATCTCCTGCTTCAAGATTTAGATTGCGAGCGTTAATGGTGATACTTCCGCCACTTGTACCCCTGACATCCACCTTCGCCGCATTACTCAAGGTGATATCGGCTTGAGCTACATCTTCAGGAAAGCTCAAACTCCCATCATCATTAATACCGACTCTTCCTCCTACGGATAAACCACCTAATTCAATGTTTCCGCCACTTGCAGTTGTATTCCCAGCTTCAAAATTAATATTGCCACCAACTAAAGTAAGGTTCTCCCCTGGTGCAACTTCTAACCCAACAACATCACCTGCGCTATTTTTTACAGTAGATCTATTTACAATTTCCCCTGGATTATCCCGAAAATTTATACCAATGGGGATACTAACTTTTAATAATGGTGCTGCTTGAGGATTACTAGCACTAAATTCTGTATTGTCTTCAAATAACAAACTATCTGCGGTACTAGCAAAAAACGAACCACCAAGATTGAGTCTGGCATTTGGTCCGAAGATGATGCCGTTAGGATTGATTAAAAATAGATTAGCCGCACCATTGGCACTGAGTAAACCATCGATATTAGAAATATTACTACCTGTTACCCGACTGAAGATATTGGCAATATCCGCCGCATTATTAAACAATGCCGAACCCAATGTAGGGACGGAAAATTCATTAAAGCTATGAAATAGATTATCACCAACGCGATCTCCTTGATTAATTTCAAAGTTATTACTATCAACATTAACTGTAGTATTTGTAGTGCCGTCGGGTGTAACTTGTGCGACCGTAGTTAAAGGAATTAAGCAACCAAATATAGCTAAAGATAATGTGGAGGAGAAAAAAGAAATTGAAGCCCGTTGCATGACAATTGACTCATAATATAGTTCTACCCAAACTATAGATTAGATTACTTTGTCGCGATTAAATCAAAGTTGATAAGAGATTATTTTTAATATTTCTTAAATATTTTCCCATTCATCCCGAGTAATGTTTGCCTGACGGAGAATACGAGCGAGTAAACTCTTACTAATAACTCCTCGATGAGGATTGGGGATAAAAAGTTTAAGTTGCCCTTTAACCATATATTGATGATTGCCACCAGCTTTCGGTCCAGAAAAGCCTAATTTCTTAAGATTACGTATTAATTCTTGGCGTTTGATTGGTTTAAAAGGTGGCATTATGCAACTTCCGGCTGAGAATTTAAATCGATATTGTCTATGACAGGTAACTGGTGTTGTAATCTTAATCCGAGAATAATCCAGCCTTCTAAAACCTCTTGTAATAAATCTCGACACGCCTCTAAAGTTTCGGCATTGGCATACACTCCTTTACATTCTTTTATTTCCCCATAAAACGTTCCATCTTCAAGCAGTTCATAAGTAGCTTTGTGCATTGCTGTTTGTATGTATTTTGTTATCATGCAAGTCTTAGCTTTTCTCTCTATTTATAATTTATTAAGCTAATGGGAATTTTATCATTTGTGTTAAATTTTTTATCTCTGCATAGTTCCTAACCCGTATTTTTGTATTACTATTAATTTCAGCGAAGATTGCTATTGCTAGCAAAAATTTAACGGATCTTCGATTTATCGGTATGGAGTATTGAATATCCGAATATGAATCAAAATGATTTATTATCTCGCTGTAAGTGGAATTTATTATCGGCGATCGCATTAACCCCTGGACTATTACTTACTAGCCAAAAAGAGGCAGTATCGGCTAAGAGTATCCCTGACAAATTGCTAGAGCAAGAGTCGGATGCAGTCACTATTCCTCGTCAGAAATTACCAAGCAAATTATTAAATAAGCCAACCTTAACTCAGCTTCCCAATCCCATTCCTCCCAGAAACATAGAACCGCTAGAGATACCAAAAGAAGAGCCCCCACCAAAACCACAACTTCCTATAGAACAAAACCCGCCCGAAACCCCTTCCCCACCAGATACTCTCCCAATTCCTCAAACTATTACCGTCAAGAAATTTGAATTTGCAGGAAATACGGCATTTAGCGATCAAGAATTAGCAAAAATAGTTGCCGAAATTACCAACAGACCGATCTCCTTTGCCGAATTATTGCAAGTAGAAGAAAAGATTAGAAACAAATATACAGCCGGATGTAATGAAAATGGAGAGCAACCTTGCTACATTAACTCTGGTTCCTTTATTCCCGCCAACCAAACCTTTGCTAAAGATGGTGCAATAGTCCGAGTCCAGATAGTCGAAGGAAGCATCGAACAGATTAACATTACAGGCTTAAAAAAGCTTAATCAAAACTATGTGCGGAGTCGATTACAGAGAGGAATATCTCAACCTTTAGAGCGAGAACAACTTTTAGAAACACTACAAATACTGCAACTCGATCCTTTAATCCAAAACTTTTCCGCTAATTTAACTGCTGGCACTCGCCCTGAAAAAAGCATCCTAGAAATTAAGCTCATAGAAGCCGATTCTTTCGCTGTGGAACTATTTACGAATAATGGTCGCTCCCCTAGCGTCGGTACTTGGCGCAGAGGTTTTCGTGTCAGTGAAGATAATTTATTGGGCATTGGAGATAGCATTTTTGGCGAATATACCAACACCGATGGTAGTAACAGAATCGATTTGGGATATACTGCCCCCTTAAATGCCAGTAATACAACTATTAACATTATTGGGCAAATTAACGATACAGAAGTTATCGAAGAACCCTTCGATCGCCTTGATATTGAGGGAAATTCCTTTAGAATTGAATTGGGTTTACGCCAACCAATCTTGCGCACGCCAGAACAAGAATTGGCTGTGGGGCTATCTGGTTCTCGTCAGGAAAGCATCACCAAACTTTTAGGACGCAACTTTGCGATCTCTTCAGGAGCAGATGACAATGGATCGACTCGAATTTCTGCCCTGAGATTTTATCAGGAATACACTAAAAGAACGCTTGAAGATGTCTTTGCAGTTAGGTCTCAATTCAGTGTAGGGCTAGATGTTTTTGATGCTACGGTGAATGAAGATCCACTTCCTGATAGTCTCTTTTTTGCTTGGCGAGGGCAAGGACAGTATGTGCGCCGTTTAGCCCCAGATACCTTAATAGTGCTGCGTTCCGATTTCCAATTAGCAGCTACTAATCTCGTTCCCCTAGAACAAATTAGCATTGGTGGGCCAGAAAGTGTCAGGGGTTATCGTCAAGATGCTATCCTCACTGATAATGGCTTTTTTGCTTCTGCTGAGGTAAGATTGCCAATTCTGAGAGCAGAGGGAGTACAAGGGATCCTGCAAATCGCTCCTTTTCTCGATTTTGGTGTGGGCTGGAATGCTGCCGAAGTTGAAGATCCAGAGGAGCAGACTTTTGTAAGTTTAGGTTTAGGTTTGCGGTGGCAAATGGGAGATGATTTTTCTGCTCGGCTTGAATATGGTATTCCGCTGATAGATGTTGAAGATACTAATGAAACATTACAAGAGAATGGTCTGTATTTCTCTATCAATTACAGTCCTTTTTAAAGGATCATACTCAAAAATCATAGAAGTATCTTAATACGATCGCTTTAGGACAAGCTAACGGCGATCGCATTTAAGGATGAAAGGGTTTTAAGTGGGTGCTCCTGTTGGAATAGGAGAAGGGTGATCGCTTTGAGGAATAGTGCGATCGGCACAAATCATCAAAATAATAGGTATTTTAACAGGAGGAAAAACCATGAAACGGATTCTGGTTATTATCGCGATCGCTTTTGGCATTATTATTCTCACTGCCCCAGATGCTTGGGCGCGGGGCAGAATACATGGGGGATGTTGGTGGGAGTAGTAGTTCGCGCTGCCCCTACATAAGCTTTATCTCCTAAAAATTTTTGTTCGTTGGAAAATTTGGCTTGTTGTTGACGAAATAAATTAATGTCACTAGCTGGACCTCTTTCTCCCACAGCAACATCGATAATATCTTGCCCTAAGCGAGCAACTAATCATTGAGTTTTTAAAAGTATGAGACCTTTGTTTTCCTGAAAAAAACTTTTTCTGCTCTTGATAGTTCTTGGGTCTTTGTCTGTCTTGCTCTGTGCTATCTACTAGTAATTCAATTTCCTCTATATTAATACAGAAATTGTATGGAATTTTACTATGTCCTTTTGATATCGTAATCGGGATATTTTTACTTAAAGTTTCTGCTCATTTTTATTAAGTTTTATCGTCAGAAATTAATTATAGTTCCCGTCTATTAGCTGTGTTGCGAAATATTAATCGCATCATTCTAGTTATTTATGCTCAGCATATCTTGTTAATCATAATGATCTGGACTACTATTTTCACAGGAGGTAGCTGGCAAGTTTTCTAGTGCCGTTGCGCGGAAGTCACCCACCCCTAACCCCTCCGAGGAGGGGAAGTCAAAAGTTTTTCATAGCAAGAGTTTCAAGCTTTTCAAATGTTTGTTGTATTTGCCTCCAAGTCCACTAGTGAATTTAAATCTTCTATCATCTATGTTACCGATCTTTAAGCAGAAATCTTGAGAAATTCATCTGATGCGGTAAGATATTTCTTATCAAGAAGGATTGTCGAATTTAATGCTTAGAAAAATTTTTTTTACTCTTCTTAGTACCCTATTGTTAATATTAGGAGTCAAACCAGTGCTAGCAGAAACTGTATTAGAATCTGTAGCTCGTACTGGTAAATTAGTGGTAGGAACTTCTTTTGATCTAGTGCCCTATGCCTATTTCAATCAACAAGAAGAGTTAGACGGATACTCCATCGATATCGTCAAGTTGATTCAAAAGCAACTAGAGGAGGAACTAGGGAAACCTATTAAAGTAGATTTTGTTGAGGCTAATAATCTCACTGAAGTTTTTCCTAAACTAACTAGTGGTGAAATTGATATTGCTTGCAATAGAGTCTTTACTTGGGAAAGAGACCGCTATGTTGATTTTACGATCAGATATGGCTTGTCAGGTATTAGACTTTTAGTGCCAACGGGAAAGACATCAGATTCTTTTGCCAATAAAAAGATTGGGATTCCCCCTCTGACCTTTGTTGAGGATGCAATGAAGTTAGCTTTTCCTCAGACCACCTTTGTACCCATGCAAACCCTGGCAGAAGGGGTTGAAGCTCTTAAAGCAGGAGAAGTTGATGCTCTAGCTGGGGATAGTGTAATCCTAGATGGAGTACGCCAGCAAATCGGTCCAGATGACTATGAAATCTTTCCTCAGTTAGCTGAAAATCCCTATGCTCGTTATGGAGTTGCTTGCATGGTTCCGGAAAATAATTCCGGTTTTCTCAATATTGCCAATTATGCGATCGCCAAAATGATGGAAGGTTATCTCGTAGGAGATCAACAGTCATTAGATATTGTAAATAAATGGTTCGGGCCTGAAGGAGTTATTGAAATTATCGACCCAAACTTAGTTAAAGAGTTTTATGAAAATACGATTATTAATCACGAACAGATTCCTTTTTCTAACTAAATAATTAGTAATTCCAGAATTAGGATGACAATTATGATAAGGAGTAGATCTTGAAATTAACGAAAATTACTTGGATTAGCTTGATAGTTACTTTAGCAACCCTAAGCTCTCCAACCAAAACCAAGGCTCATCAAGTTGAATCACTCCCTACTAACAATGCTCAAATACTTGAAAGTCGTTTGGCAAAAATTGCAGCTACTCTTAAAGAACGAGAGTCTCAAATACCTGCATCTTCTACCTTGAAAAAAACTTTAGAAATCGCTGGTGGTTGGGGAAAAGGGCCTCGACGCTCTTTTGCCGATGGGCCTGGTGGAGGTTTTGTTAACAGAAGAGGTTGGGGTGATGGCGGTGGCTTTTTAAATCGTCGTTAATATTGAGTAACTTTTTCTAACTTAATGATTAGTGGCATTACTGATTTAAAATATGAATTAAAAAGTAATACGAATATGTCTCTTAGGGTTTAGCTTCAAGCTATTAGCTTTTTGAGAACATATGTAGAAAGTGATAAATTTGCTTGTCATCGCCTGATTCAGCAACTTCTGATTAGTAATTGCAGAATTAGCCTGACAATCATTACCAGGAGCATATTTTGAAATTAACAAAAATTACTTGGATTAGCTTTATCGTTGCCCTAGCAACCCTCAACCTTCCTCTAAAAACTCAGGCTCATCAAGCTGAACCACCCCCGGCTCAAACTTCTCAAATGCTTGAAAGTCGTTTAGCCAGAATTGCCAATACTCTCAAAGAACGAGAGAGTCAAATACCTGCCTCTTCTACTTTGAAAAAAACTTTAAAAATCGCTGGTTGGTTAAAAACTTATCGTGGAGGTTTTATTAATGGTCCAGGTGGAGGTTTTGTCAACAGAAGAAGATGGCGTGATGGTGGTGGCTTTTTAAATCGTCGTTACTGGTGAGCGATTTCCAGTTATCATTGAATTACGTTATATTACACTTTTTTACTTATTAATCATATTTAAAAATGGCACTCTCTCAAGCTCAAATTTCAGCACAAATTCCTGAAATCAAGCAATTTGGCCCTATTAACCTTGTAGTAATTCAACCCACTTCGTTTTGTAATCTCAATTGTGATTACTGTTACTTGCCCGATCGACATCTGCGTAACTTGTTATCTCTTGATTTAATTGAACCAATCTTCAAAAAAATCTTTACTAGTAGCTTTTTTCGGGGGGATTTTAATATCTGTTGGCATGCAGGAGAACCATTAACAGTACCTATTTCCTTTTATGAGTCTGCTTTTGCTAAAATCCAGCAACTTAACGACCAATATAATACAGAAAAGTTTGTTGTCGATCATTCTTTCCAAACTAATGCTACCTTAATTACTCAGGCTTGGTGTGATTTCTTTAAACAACATCCTGTTCATGTTGGTGTCAGTTTAGATGGGCCGGCTTTTCTTCATAATGCTCATCGACTCAACCGCAGAGGAGGCGATTCTCATCAACTGACCATGAGGGGTTTGCGTTATCTGCAACAAAATAAAATACCTCATAATATCATTTGTGTCGTCACGAAAGACTCTCTCAACTATGCTGACGAAATCTTTGACTTTTTCATCGAAAATGGGATTACAGATGTGGGCTTCAATATGGAAGAAACCGAAGGGGTTAACCAGTCTTCTTCCTTAGAAGGGTCAGAAGTTGAAGTGGCTTATCGTCACTTTATCAAAAGGTTTTGGGAATTAACAGCCCAAAGTCAGGGGGAATTTCAACTACGAGAATTTGAAACTTTGGGTAGTCTAATTTATAACGAAGAGCGTTTACAAAATACCGACATGAATCACCCCTTCGCCATTGTTAATGTTGATTACCAAGGCAATTTCTCAACTTTTGATCCTGAATTATTATCAGTCAAAACCAAGCAATATGGAGACTTTATTTTAGGAAATTTCCAAGAGGATAGTTTGGAGTCTGTTTGTTACAGTGATAAGTTTAAGCAGATTTATCAAGATTTAGCTGCTGGAGTTGAGTTATGCCGTAATACTTGCGCTTATTTTGGCGTTTGTGGTGGTGGTGCAGGAAGTAATAAGTATTGGGAAAACGGCACATTCAATTCGGCACAAACTGACACTTGTCGCTATCGCATTCAGATTTTAACCGATATAGTTGTGGAATCTTTGGAAAATTCTTTAGGTTTAAGTAATCATAATAATTCCTGTTGATATAAGATATTTTACGATATTTGTTATTGCCTACCTCCCTAAAGCAACCGTTTAAGCTTTGATCGGGGCTGTTTTTCTAACTATGTTTTACGAGGGAATTAATATCGCGATCGCCGGTACCCGTCGGCCGATTCAGGAATCAACGCTCGCGATCGCAATTTTAGGGAATCATACCCTAATTCAGCAACGCCAAAGCTAGAACTGGTAAGAAAATCCTAACTGCAAAATTGGATATACGGGTAAATCACTAAAGGTGGTCTCATCGTCAATGTCTCCAATCTCTTCGTCAAGAGCTTCCAGAAACTCTGGGTCGTTAGCCAACGAACCACTTGCATTAAGTGAAATATCTCCACTCCCCTGAAACATGGCACCTAGCTCTAAGAAAAAGCTAAACTTGGTTCCTCGGCCTACAGGATTTCCAATACCAATGCCGATATAGGGTGCAACCTCATTGTATTCGATGTTGCCATCTAAGTCTCCAACTAAGTCACTTTCAAATATCTCACCACCAATCTCAATAGTTTCTCCCTCATCTAAAGCGTTAGCGCTCAATTCCAATCTATTTCGGTTAATTACTAAACCTCCGCTAACACGAAACCAATTTTTCGCAGGGAAGAAATCTAATACCAAAGGAATCCCACCACTAAGTCGTAAATCAGTACCATATCTAGTATCCCTCGTAGTTATATCACCACCAAAAACCACAGAGCTAAATCCACCTCTCAAGTTCAGTCTGTCTCTAATAAGCGATCTACTTAAATTACCCCCAACCCCTAAAGTACCGACCACTGCAGTCAGAGCCCAACCGCTGCGATCGCTTTTTGTGGTAGACTTTGATGGCTCTGGCGCTTCTTGAGCTAACTGAAAAACGGAATCGTTAACAGTAGGACGGATAGAGAATTCATCCGTATGTAATAAGTCAGAGGCTTGCTGGGCATAAGCCCAATGGTTTTTCCAGGGTAATGGCGATAAAACTCCTACAAAGATCAAAGGGAGGAACCACAGACACCGATAATTTTGTTGAGAGCCGCTAACAGATTGAGAAGTAATTACCGAATTCAGGTTATTTAATTTGAACATAGTTGAGCATCCAATTAATTTGTTGAGATTATGAGGAACTGTTAAACACCCCCTAATGATGATCGAAATCAATCAGCTTGATAGCTGTGGCAATAGCCAGGATACCAATAGTAATTAGCAGTAAATCCCAATGCAACACTGATGGCTCGCTCTGGGTAGTTAAGCCCATTTTAAGAAACAGCACTGCCAACATAACCACAATTACCTCCAGCAAGGTTTTCTTCATCGCTCCCAGACTCTGCACTTTGAGCCAGTCAGGTATCTGAATACGGCTTCTGTTTGTTTCTTCTGTCTTGCGCCTAATGAATAGAAAATATATACTGCAGGTCAAGTATAGCAATATCATGCCTAACAAGAATGAATCCAGCGCCGATAGCAGCTTCACGGTTGCTACCAAATTAGAATCGCCGATCAGATTATCAACCTTCTTAAAACCCAGAAACACCTTATAAGCACTAATCGTATCTGACGACCCGATCAGGAACATGAGCAGAGCGCCTGATACCGAGCCAATAATGGCTAGAATAGTCAGAAAACGGACACCAGACAAAAACTTTAACATATTGACTTAATTATCTCTCGGCGTAGTGGCAGGAGGCAACAACACTTCTCGGTTAACAATTTTTGCTTGTTCAATGAGGTTAGGGAAAAAGTCAAAGAGAAAAGTGCCAAAGTTATTGAATTGAGCTCTCACTTATTACTCCGTCTTTACGCCGAGAAAATCTCAGAGCGGACAGTGCATTTTCCTCTTTAACCCGTAACCTTGTCCTGTACCTACTAATTAAGAGATAAGCTTATTCGAGAAGTATTGATCCCCAATTACCAGTTCCTGACTAAACTAATTCTTTTACTTTGTTCATAATGCCAACAGGATCAATTCCCTGGTGAGGATACTGTTCCCAAAGACCGCCACAACCTTCTTTGTGAGTACCTAAATAAGCGAATTTAGGGGTTAAACCTCGCTCCAGTAACCAGGAACCCAGACGACTACCCAATCCTGTGCGGCGGTTAAAGGCTTCGACTACTAACACAAAGGGAGATGCCCCCACCTGAGCTAACATCGCTTCATCAATGACATTTAAACTAGGTTTATTGATTAAACCGACATCAATACCTTCTTGCTTAAGTCTTTCTACCGCATCCAAGGAACGATAAAGAGCTTCCCCAAAACTAATGATATAACCTGCTGTTCCCGATCGCACGATTTCATCTTTACCAGGGACAAAGGTATAACCATCACCATAAAGATCCTGACCCTCAGTATCGAGAATATTGGGGGTTTTGGAGCGTGTCGAGAAAATAAAGCGCAGTCCAGGATCGTTAAAGATAGCCTTAACACAAGCTTTCATCTGATTGGCATCGGCAGGAAAATATAATCGGGTTTCGTAACCATCATCTAATCCATTGTCGGCAAACATATTATTTAAACCGAAGTGGCAGGTATTATCTGCCATATCATCGATCCCCGAATGGGAAAAATGACAGAGTAGATTGGAGTTGTTGAGCCGTGCCATGGTAATTTCAGAGATACACATCTCTAGAAAAGCACTAAAAGTAGCAAAAATACCTTGCTTGCCTTCTTCCATGCCAAAACCCGCAGCAGCCGAAATATTACCCCGCTCCATCACCCCAGAATTGATAAAGATTTCGGGATAAGCCTGACGAATTTGCTTCAAACCGCAAGAGCCTTCTAGGTCACTGTCAATACAAAATAACTTCTCTTTACGCTCGGCGGCACTCATATTACTCAAGATTTCCACTACTGAATCACCAAAGACATTGCGTTTAGAGCCTATTTTGTCTCCTGAACCCATAAAGGTATAGTTTTGCTTGGGCTTGGTAATTCCTTTGAGGTATTCAGCAGCCGCAGTTTGTCCCCTGGTTGCTAAATGAGCGATCGCTAAGTCTACAGAAATTACGTCATGACCGTGGGGCGAATCCTCTAAGCCTTCAATACCAACGCACATCTTGCGCTTATTTACTAAGGCAACCGGGCCAGAATTGGTAACTGCTCGGCAGATCCGACGGTACAGTTCATCTACATCTTCTCCCGCTCCGACATCTATAGCGAGTCCGTGACCAGCTAAAGTTTTAGCCACATCAAATCCTTTAATGTAGTCTGAAGGATGCCCAGCAATGGTCACATCATTATCATCAATTAACAGTTTCACATTGAGATTTTGCGAGACTGCCAAACGAGCAGCTTCGGCATCATTGCCTTCTTGTTGCGAACCATCAGAACCTAAACAAAATACTATTTTATCAGGATTCGCGATCGCAACTCCATTGACGTAAGGCCACATATGCCCCAATCTTCCAGAGCTAAACTTGACCCCAGGAGTAAGTCCTAACTCGGGATGTCCTGGTAACTTAGAATGAGCTGCACGGTAACTGAGAAGATTCTCTGCGGGCATCGCGCCATGGAGCACGGACATCAAATATTGAGTAGCTACTCGGTGACCTGCTTCGTCAAAGAAAATCGGCACAAATTTATCTGGTGCACCACGGAAGAAGGCATCAAGAATCATCACCTCTGGTACGGTATCGTAAGGGCCTCCCGTATGACCACCAACTCCTCTAGCAGCCCCGGTGGCCGTAAAAAAAACGATCGCATCTCGAACTAGTTGAATATTATCGTTTAAGTCGGCTAGCTGTTGAGAAGTGAGGTTGGAGTTAGCAGGATTTAGAGCTATTGGTTTATATGCTCCGAGGTCAATGGGAAAGCGCTCTGTTGCGATTGTCATGGCTAATATCCCTAATAAAAATAATTTTTTCAATCAGACTAGTTGTATTTTCTCAATGTTTGGTCAATATTTTCTTAACTTTTGGTAAATAACTTCGATATGCAAATTTTGCACTTCGAGAAAAAACCTCTTTTCCTAACTTATACACGGTTGATTAATGGGTATCTTTACCGGGGAACACCGGTCACCGCAGGCACCGTCGTTTTACGGCGGTGTAATACCAATTTAATTAGTGTTTACAACAGATAATTTTTGGGTAGGGGCGATTGGCCAATCGCCCTTACAAATCAAGTGTTGGATTCTGATTTTAAATTGGTATAACGGTGACTGCGAACCAAGAAACAGTTTAATAACTACTTATGAAGAATTACCATGACTTAGTTAGCAGATTCCTAATTCGCTCTCAACAGAATTATAAGTATTATACTATTAGCATTTGCGTAAACAAATGTAAAAAAAATATGTAGTAATGGTTGTAATAGCTAAGGTTGTTGTTGTATAAATAAAGTGAACAGCCAACAAATTTTAATAAATCAAAAAACAAACTTGCACAGTGGGTCATTTTCTAATGGGTCATTTTCTAAGTGTGCAAGCTGCTAAAATTAACAACCAATTAAAAGCTGTACATTGGTTAATTTTGATAATTTTTTAAGGAGAATTTACCATGTCCATAAAAAACCTGAACGTACTTAACGGTACGCTATTGCTCTTAATATTTTCTGCGCTCTCAACCAATGCTGTTAAAGCAAACAGTTTGGAAATAAAAGAGCTACAAACGCCCTCAGAATTTTCAGCAGCACAGGAACATTATCTGATCGCTCAGTCCCTAGGACATGACGAATTTGACGGGGGACCGCAGATGAGTTGGAATGACTATCAAACAGGAAGAGTCGTTGGTAAAAATGGCAGTAATCTATCTGTAATCGCAGACGATGGAACACTGGTTCATGGTGACTGGGAAGCCGCTGAAATTGGTGATACTGTTCTCATCGTTGATGAAGATGGTAAAAAAGAGGTTCTTGAAGCTGCTCACCCTGCTTGGGTAGAGGTATTAGAGCAAGAGTCCGCATTCACTAAAGAGAATGACCAACGCAGCGATCCTCCACTGGAAGTCCGCACTGCTCCTCTTTGGCGACAATTAGGATATTAAATAGTTAGAGACTGTTCAAGACTAGGGATAGGGAATAGGTAACTTCCCTATCTTTCCTATCTCAGATGCTGCCAGCATTCACTGGCGATCGCCCAATCCTCCTGAGCCTGAATTACTAAAATTCTGACAGCCGAATCTGCTGTAGCAATATCGAGCTCCTTGGGGGATGATTGGTTTTTCTCTAGATCGAGATGCAATCCCAGAAACTCCCAGCCTTGACAAGCTTGTTCCCTAACCAATACTGCATTTTCCCCGACTCCTGCGGTAAAGACCAAAACATCTAAGCCGCCTAAGCTAGCTAACATTGAACCCATAAGCGATCGCAATTTATAAATGTACATCTCAAAAGCCAGCTTCGCTTGGGGATTATCTTGAGCTGCGAGAATCGCTCGCATATCGGCAGACAAGCCCGAAACTCCTTTTAAGCCTGAATCTTTATTCAGCATTTTGTCTAAGCGATCAGCAGTAAAATCATATTCCCGCATCAGGTAAATGAGAATTCCCGGATCGATTGAGCCACTGCGAGTACCCATCATCAATCCTTCTAGGGGCGTAAATCCCATCGTGGTATCGATACTCTTGCCATTTTTAATTGCAGCTAAAGAACAACCATTACCCAAATGACAGGTAATTATTTTCAAGGATTCTAGGGGTTTATCCAGTAATTGAGCCGTCCGCTGGGCACAATATTGATGAGAGATGCCGTGAAATCCATAGCGGCGAATACCCTCATCTAACAATTTATAGGAAATGGGATAGACAGCTGCTTTAGGGGGGATTTGACTATGAAATGCTGTATCAAAGACCGCCACCTGGGGAATATCGCTTAAAATCTCTTCAATTGCGGTAATTCCTTCTAAATTAGCCGGATTATGGGCAGGCGCGAGCGGACTAAAACGATCGATCGCCTCTTTAACTTCCGGAGTAACTAAGGTGGCTTGGGAATATTCTGTTCCCCCATGTACTACTCGATGTCCGACAATATCAATTTCTGATAACTGTTCGAGTACCTTGGTTTCACCACCCGTGAGAGTATCTAGCATTTTCGATAAGGCCAATTTGCGATCGCTAGTTGCGAGTTGAGTTTCTAACTTTACTCCATTGGCTTTAATTTTGCCCACGGCAAAACCCTCAGCGACTGTCCAATCGATATGAGCTTCCCAAAGGGGTTCAGGAGGCTGTTGTGGTAAGGTATCTGGCGCTAGTTCGTAGAGACAACTTTTCTGACTGCTCGAACCCGCATTCATTACTAAAATTTTCATGGCAAACTAAGTCGGAAAACCCCGCCTCTTTCTAGAAAATAAACAGCTACAACAAAACTATCTTTAGAAGATTAATAGAATACCAAGGGTATGATACCAAATCCGAATTTAAGAGCACAGTTTTGGGAGCAATATTTTATGGTTCACACCGTACGTAAAATGTAGTTACGGATAATGTAGGGGTTTGGCAGTGCCAAACCCCTACCTAAATTGTATGGTTCTCAAATATTATTTAATTTGGTATCGCTATGCGCTAACGCGATCGCAACAATCCCAAAATCCTTTTCAGATCTTGCATCGTAAAAAAACTCAATAATTAGTCTTTGTTAATCAATTTATTCTAAGTAATTTATGTCTTCAAGCTACTTATACTTGTGATGATTCTACACTAGGAACACTTCTAATAATATAAACTAGGTAAATAGACACAAGGGCAGCCATAAAGCACCAAACAGAAGTGAAAGCATAATGGAAGTAAAAATAAGTAATCAAGGCACTTAAAGCGATGAGAATACCCAGAATATTAATAGTTTGACGAGAAGAAATAATCAAAGGCAAAATAATAATCAAAGCATACAAATAAAAACTAAAATCGTGGATAGCAATGCTATTAAAGAAAAAATATGTCAGATAATGAATTGAGTTATTGGCAATTTCTATTTGTAACCAATTATCATGAATTAATAGGGGGAAATACAATAAACTACCATAGACAAATCCTGTAAAAGTAAGAAACTTTAAAATATTTTTGAGCCTGGGATTATCTTCAATAGACAAAACTGAGAAAGAAACCCAAAATAGCCAAATAAAATGGGAAAAAAATAAAAAGCACAAAGCAAAATTATTGGCAGCTATAGTGTCTCCAGAGGCAATATTTAACCACACAAATCCTTCCAAGCCTTGTTGAATCCCAAAAAATAGGGGGAAATTAGCAATAGGAAAATAGGTTTCATCTCTTTTTCTGGCTTCTGTCAAGCAATAGATTCCCGTAGGAATCAAAATTGCACTGACAGTAAAACTAGCTGAAGCAGAAAAGCACATTAGTTTGTCTCCTGGTTTTAGATTCAGGCTACTACTAATTTTTGAGGGTGAGAATTTCTACCCCATCTTTAGTAACCGCGATCGTATGTTCAAATTGCGCTGATAATTTTCTGTCTACAGTTAATGCTGTCCAACCATCTTCCAGTACCACAGCTTCGTGAGTGCCTTCATTAATCATCGGCTCGATCGTAAATACCATTCCTGGTTTCAATTTTTTACCTTTTCCTCTCACGCCATAATGGGGAACTTGAGGCGCTGTATGAAACACATGGCTAATTCCATGTCCCACAAAATCTCTAACGACGGAAAAGCCTTGAGCTTCGGCATATTCTTGAATTGCCGCCCCAATATCACCAATTCTGGCTCCAGGTTTAACCTCTGCAATGCCTAGGTGCAAACATTTTTCAGTGACTTCTACCAATCTTTTAGCGTCAGGGGAAGGATTTCCAACCAAAAAAGTGCGGGAACAATCGCCGTGGTAACCATTTAAAATTGGAGTAACATCAATGTTAATAATATCGCCGTCTTGA
The DNA here is from genome assembly GCA_030065615.1 of Xenococcus sp. MO_188.B8. GTDB lineage: Bacteria > Cyanobacteriota > Cyanobacteriia > Cyanobacteriales > Xenococcaceae > Xenococcus. Next base: position 26,186 of record JASJDR010000030.1, read on the forward strand.
AGGATCTCTTTCGCGTTGGGGATACCATGGCAAATGACTTCATTAACACTGGTACAAATAGATTTAGGAAAACCATGATACCCTAAGGGCGCGCTTCTAGCTCCTTTTGCCTGAGTCCATCTTTCTGCCTCATCATTGATCTCTAAGGTGCTGACTCCTGGTTTAACCATTGGGGCTAAATACTCCAAAAGTTCTGCAGCTAAATGCCCTGCTTGGCGCATCTTATCAATTTCTCGACTAGACAGTAAGGTAATTCGTTCGCTTCCCATAACAGTATTATGCTGGTTTTTATGCTCTAATTAATTTAATTTACTCTTAATAACATGAATATTTTAACAGTTGCTTAAAACTAAAACCGCTTCGTAATTAACTATAAGCTCCTAATTAATCATGCAAAATAAATTAATTGTTAGGGATAGGTAATCGGGAATAGGGAACAGAGAACAGGGAATCGGGAATAAGGAACTCTCTGATCTTCCTTGTCCTCCTCGTCTCGCCATCTGCCTTCTACTCTCGAAGCCCTAAAATTCGCGATCAACAAAGGTACAAGGACAAAGTAAGCTTTATAGATGGTGTTTGTATCTCAAAAATTTTCTTTATGGCGACTATTAACGATAATTATTTAAAACTCAAAGCAGGATATTTATTTCCCGAAATAGCCAGACGAGTCAAAACTTTTGCCGCAGCCAATCCTGATGCGCCTATTATCAAATTAGGCATTGGGGATGTTACTGAACCATTACCAGAAGCCTGTCGCAGTGCTATGATTAAAGCCATTGAAGATATGGGCGATCGCTCTACATTTAAAGGCTATGGCCCCGAACAAGGTTATCTTTGGTTAAGAGAGAAAATTGCCCAGCATGATTTTCAAGCTAAAGGATGTGATATTGATGCGTCAGAAATCTTTATCTCTGATGGTTCTAAATGTGATTGTGGCAATATTTTAGATATTTTGGGTGACGATAATAAAATTGCTGTTACCGATCCTGTTTACCCTGTTTATGTCGATACCAATGTGATGGCAGGCAGAACTGGAGAAGCTAATGACAAAGGAGAATATGAAGGTCTAGTTTATCTTCCCATCAGTGCCGATAATAATTTTACTGCTCAAATTCCCACAGAAAAAGTCGATCTAATCTATCTCTGTTTTCCCAATAATCCTACGGGTGCTACGGCAACCAAAGAGCATCTCCAAGCTTGGGTTAAATATGCTAGAGAGAATAACTCCTTGCTACTATTTGATGCGGCATACGAAGCTTTTATCACCGATCCTGAGATTCCCCATTCTATCTATGAAATCGAAGGGGCAAAAGACTGTGCCATTGAATTCCGCTCTTTCTCGAAAAATGCTGGTTTTACAGGAACTCGTTGTGCCTTGACCGTTGTGCCAAAAAATCTCACAGGTAAAGCAAAAGATGGTTCCGATGTCGAAATCTGGAAATTATGGAATCGTCGCCAAGCTACCAAATTTAATGGGGTATCCTACATTGTCCAGAGGGGTGCTGAAGCGGTTTATTCGGAAGCAGGACAATCACAAACTAAAGCTTTGATTAGTTTCTATTTAGAAAATGCCAAAATTATCCGAGAAAAACTAACTACTGCGGGATTACAAGTTTATGGCGGAGTTAATGCTCCCTATGTCTGGGTGAAAACTCCTAATGGGTTATCTAGTTGGGATTTCTTCGATAAATTACTCCAAAACGCTAATGTAGTAGGTACTCCTGGTTCGGGTTTCGGTGCTGCTGGAGAAGGATATTTTCGGATTTCTGCTTTCAATAGTCGGGAAAATGTCAACGAAGCGATGAGTAGAATTACTGCTAATCCTTTTTAATTAATTGTTGCCCCAGGGGCAGTTTTCAGGGGTTGAACGAATCAAGGTGTGGGAGTCTAAAAAATAAAAACGTTTTGAGTAATGAGTAATAAGTAATGAGTAATGAGTAAATACCCATGACTTAAACAACCCGAAAACTAATTTTTGCCACCGTAAATTTCGCTCACCCGTTTTCAGGTGATTTCGAAAGCAAAATATACCATGATACTTAGGGGCGCAAGCCTTGCGCCCTCATAGCTCACTATTAGTATGATTTAATAATGTTTTTTCTGGTACAGCATCCCAAGCATTAGCTAAGTTTAGTTTAAACGCGATCGCGGTTTCAACTCCCAAACAAGATCTCCAGTCTCTCTCTTATTGGGCGTTGGGAAAAGTTTCGTTTCAATCCTCCTCAGAATCAAGAACAGTTGGAGGCTTTAGCAAAAGTAGTAGGATTAGATGCAGAACGATTAGCTCAGATGTTGCCACCCAAGGAAGTTGGAATGAAATTAAGTCCGATTCGCTTATGTGCTGCTTGTTATATTGAATCGTCTTTTGACACTCCCCATGCCTAAAGCCCTAAAGGATTAGCTTCGCGTCGCGAGGGGATTCTTGGTTCATTGAGTCTCCGTAACCCAGCAGGATCGCTCCAACCAAGCTAGAGGGAGTCTCTCCCCAAGCGTACCGCCAGTTACCTGCGGAGGGAAACCCGTCCGCAGTACTGGCGTATGTTCCCGTATGCCCTACGGTACTTAGTACTTTTTGCAGAATATTGATGGCAGCATTAACGTCTCGATCTTCTGTGTATCCACACTGACAAATATGAGTTCGTGTGGAAAGAGATTTTTTAACTTTAACTCCGCAATGAGAACAAATTTGACTTGTATAGTGGGGCGGAACCGCAACGGTTACTTTCCCATATTTATCGCCAAAATACTCTAACCATTGCCTAAAACGAGACCATCCGGCATCACTGATCGACTTAGCTAGTTTCCTATTTCTAATCATGCCTTGAACATTTAAATCTTCATAAGCTACCAAATCGTTAGATTGGATCACGGAATATGCTACTCCCTTGCAATATTCTTCTCGCTGCCTACTTACTTTTAAATGTTTTCTGGCATATCGCACTCTAGCTTTGTGATAGTTTTTGGACTGTGGTTGACCCTTGCGATACTTCTTGGATTTTTTCCTGTTGGCTCTGTTTAACTGTCGTTCTGACTTTCGATAAAACTGGGGAATTGGTTCTAAATGGCCATTAGAATCAGCATAGAATTCTTTTAATCCTACATCGATTCCGACGCATTTTTGAGTGACAGGAAAAGGTTTAACTGTATCTCTAGGATCTAATTTGATGACAAATTGCACATAGTAACCATCAGCGCGACGCACTATGCGCACTCTTTTGATTTGTTCTGGTTGAAAGTAGTATAAGTCTCTCGAACCGATCAACTTTAACCGACCAATATTTTTCTGATCGATAAAATTAATATGTTTCTTGGTTTGAGAATCTAATTTCCATCCTGATGTTTTGTATTCAACTGACCTGTTATGTTTTTGGAATTTAGGATATCCTTTCTTCCCAGGTATTTTCCTCTTACAGTTATCAAAGAATTTAGTTATTGACTTGAGAACTCTTTCGACTGCGGTTTGACAGGCATGAGAATTGAGCTCTTTAACAAATTCATACTCTGCTCTTAGGTCTGTATTGTACCGGAATAGTTCAGCCTTCCCTTGGCCACGATTATCCATCCAATAGCGAAGCACTTTGTTTCTCACAAACTGATGAGTTCTAATAGCTTCTTCTATTGCCTGAATTTGTTGCGGTTTTGGTTTAACTTTATATTCGAGAACAAACATTTGATGCGTTGCAAACCAGTAGCAAAATCATACCATGTATCATCAAATAGGTTGGGAATAGAATTCCCTCCTTCGAGTTTACCCAGCTTCGTGTTCTGGGCTTATCCCCATGTCTGAAGCCAGGGGCTTGCGCTCTCAGTTTTCTCGGTCATCGGATGGAATGGCAGTTTAAGCAAACTAATAAATGCGCCCCGCGCTTGCGCTTGCGGAGCTCTACCCGAAGGGTCTGCTCTACCCGAAGGGGCAGCGGATCTCTGCGAGATCGCCATCAATTGAGATTGTTGTCGGAATGTCCGAATTGTAAGGCAAGGTTTCAAATTCCTGCACAATGGATTGATGGTTGGTGTCACAGGTGTTTTTTGCCTTTTGCTGAGATGATGGAATATCAAAAGTTAGTTAAAGAAATGTAATGTTGTTTATTGTCTTAAGCTAAATTCAACAAACAATTATTACAAAAAATATAACCTCTGCATAAAGTAATAAGATTAGCTCCAAGTAATAGAAATTAAGTCAAGAATAAGTATTTTTGATGTATGCAGGCGGATAAACAGATACAAAATCAAATTACCGCGACTCAGATTTCTCTCCCCAAAGGCGGAGGAGCCATTCAAGGCATCGGAGAAACATTTCAAGCCAACGAATTCACTGGAACAGCTTCGTTGTCTATTCCTATTAAAACCTCCTCCTGTCGTGGATTTGAACCAACACTTAGCGTTGATTATAGTTCGGGCAGTGGCAATGGAAGCTTTGGTTTGGGGTTTAATTTGTCTATCCCGAATATTGCTCGCAAAACATCGAAGGGATTACCTAAATACGATCGCTCCGATACTTTTCTAATCTTTAATGGAGACGATTTAGTTCCCTTTCCAGAAGGGAGTCGGGAAGAAATCGCTAACAACATCAATTACACAGTTACATCTTATCGTCCCCGCACCGAAGGATTATTTGCCAAGATCGAACACTGGGTTGCAGAGAATAGTAATTCTTTCTGGAAAATGCTGAGTCGAGATAATGTGACTAGTATCTTTGGTAAAACCGAGAATTCCCGAATCTTCGATCCAGAAAATCCCAGCCATATCTTTGAGTGGTTGCTATCAGAGACTTTTAACACTAAGGGCGATCGCGTTGTCTATGAATATAAGTCAGAAAACACAGATAATGTCCCAGATGCTCTGCACGAGGAAAACCGCACTCAAACTGCTAATAAATATATAGAAAAAATCAAATATGGAAATGTCAAACCTTTTCACCCATTGCAACGGGAGCCAGAGGAGATAGACCAATGGCATTTTGAAGTAGTATTTGATTATGGCGAGTATAATCTCGATGCCAACGATTCGACTCTCAATACTCCTGTTCGCGCCTGGACTAATCGTCAAGATTCTTTTTCCACTTACCAAGCTGGGTTTGAAATCCGTACCCATCGGCTGTGTCGCAGCATTTTAATGTTCCATCGTTTTGAAGCAGAATTTGGTAGAAGTGAACCTGTTCTGGTCAATGCGACTCGTTTTTCTTATGATGAAACTCCTATAGTCACTCAACTAATTGGGGTTGAGCATATTGGGTATAGTTATGAAAACGGGCAATATAAAAAGAAACAGTTACCGCCTTTAGAGTTTGAATATACAGAATTTCAACCAACAAACCATAGCTTTGAGCCTCTATTGCCAGAAAAGGGTGAGTTTTTACCTGGTCTAGATTTACCGCCTTATTATTCTCTAGTCGATCTATATGGAGAAGGTATTCCAGGTATTCTCTACAGTGACGGACAAACAACTCTCTATTGGGAAGCAGAAGTCAAGCCAAATAGTGAGAATAAAACTAATATAAGTTACGGTACACCTCGAACTATCCAAGCTTTCCCTGTTGACCGCAACGTACAGGGTGCGACCCAACAATTGATGGATTTGACAGGCAATGGTCAATTGGAGTTAGTAGTAAGTCGGGGAAGAACAAATGGGTATTATGAAGCGAATAGCGATCGCAGTTGGCAGAATTTTCAAACTTTTCCGTCTTTTCCTACGGACTTTAGCCACCCAGATAATCAACTGTTGGATGCGACAGGGGATGGCTTAACGGATATTTTGCGGATGGATGGCGATCGCATTTGGATTTATCCAGGTCAAGGAAAAGAAGGTTTTGGTAAGCCTGTAAGTCGAAATAGAGAAAAAAACATTCCTTTGCCGAGAAAAGGTTCAGAAGAAGAAATTTGGCAATTTACAGATATATTTGGCACAGGGATGCAGCACTTGGTAAGAGTTACCAATGGTCTAGTAGAATGTTGGCCTCATCTGGGTTATGGCAAATTCGGTAAGCGAGTGCTGTTGGATAATGCTCCTCGTTTTGGCGCGAGATTAGATGCTTCGCGTTTATTTTTAGCAGATATAGATGGCTCTGGAACTACTGACTTAATTTACGTTCATCCCGATCGCGTCGAGATTTGGTTTAATCAAAGTGGCAATGCTTTTAGCGAACCAATCACAATTCCCCTCCAGGGAGGGGTTAGGGGTGGGTTCCCCAGCAAGTGGGACAGGTTAAATCAGATCCGCTTTGCCGACGTATATGGCAATGGTACGAATTGTTTGGTGTTTAGTGACAACCACATTAAACCCCAACATTGGTGTTACGATTTTTGCCAACGTCGCAAACCCTATTTGTTAAACGAAATTAATAACAATCTGGGGGCAAAATCCACAATTACCTATTGCAGTTCTACTAAGTTTTACCTAGAAGATAAGAAGAAGGGTAACCCTTGGATCGTTAATTTACCCTTTCCCGTACAGGTGGTGGAGAAGACGGAAAGTTTCGACCTGATTTCTGGTTCCAAAATGGTCAGTTCCTATGTTTATCATCACGGTTATTATGATGGGGTTGAACGGGAGTTTCGCGGTTTTGGTTTAGTTGAGCGAAGGGATGCAGAAACTTTAGAAGATTTGTTGAAAAGCGATCCCCCCCAGCCCCCCTTTCTAAGGGGGGAGAAAGAAGAAGCGAAAGATTTCTACGTTCCACCCATATTAACTAAAACTTGGTATCATACGGGAGCTTGGCAGCGTTACGGTTCTCTGTCTAGGCAGTATGAACAAGAATATTTTCAGCAGGACAGTCAAGCTCATCAATTCCCAGATAGCATCTTTGCAGATTTGAATGAGGAAGCGGATGCAGAAACCAGTCGTCAAGCACACTGGACATTGAAGGGGATGGTGCTGCGTCAAGAGGTTTATGGGTTAGATGGTTCTCCTTTGGAAGATAAACCTTACGCTATTACTGAAACTAATTATCGCGTCAAGTTACTACAAGCGAAAGGGGACAATAAATATGGGGTTTATTTTGTCGAACCGAGGGAAACTTTAAGTTATCAGTACGAACGTAATCCTCAAGATCCGCGCATTAGTCATCAATTTGTCTTGAAGGTTGATGAATATGGCAATGTGATTCGTTCTTGTGCAGTGGCTTATGGAAGGAGACCCACTCCTAGCCCGAGCCAACCACAGCCCCTCGGAGAAGGGGAGCCTAACCCACCCCTAACCCCTCCCAGGAGGGGAATTCCTGAGCAATTGAGTTTGAAGGTGGTAAGTGAGGAGAATCGGTTTATTAATACTAGGGGAGAGGATATTAATTTACTGGGTATTCCTCTAGAGAATAAGAGTTATGAAATTACCAATTTAACATTAAGCGAAGATCGGCAATATTTTAGTTTTGCTGAAATTAACGATTATTTAGAACAAGTTTTAAACTCATCTGAATCTAATTTATTGAGTTGGCAACGTCATTATTATTGGTCGCCAGAACACCGAATATCGCTTCCATTAGGAGAAGTTAGTCCCGAAGCCTTGCTTGATCGCACTGAAATGGCTGAATTTTCTAGAGAACGGGTTCAACAGGCATTTAGCAGCGCATTGAACCAAGAAAGATTGGAGGTTTTACTTTCTACCGAAGGAGGATATCAGTTAGAAGATAACTATTGGTGGAATCCTGGACTAAGACAAACTTACAATAGCGCCGATCAATTCTTTTTGCCGAAAGCAGCGATCGATCCTTTCGATAATGCTACTACTTACGAATATGACCTTTATCACCTGCTCCCTGTGAAGGTAACAGATGCCTTGAATAATGAAATGGTAGTGGAGGCGATCGATTATCAGACCTTGCAACCACAGCGAATAAGAGATATAAATCAAAATATTTCTGAGGTACTTTTTGACCCGATGGGGATGGTAACTGTTACCTCTTTTTATGGCACTGAAAATGGCAGGCGTAAAGGTTTTGCAGCACTGGAAGAATATCAGAGTCAAGAACAGCCTAATCTAGATCAATTGATAGCAAATCCGCAGGATTATTTACAAGGTGCTGCCAGTTATTTCTATTACGATCTATTTGCTTGGAAGGATAGGCAAGTCCCCGTTCATGGAGTTAATTTAATTGCTGAAGATTATCCTAATAATGCTCGTATTCTTACCCAAATCTCCTATAGTGATGGGTTTGGTAGGGAGTTGCAAAGCAAGATGAAGGTGGAGGCTGGTATTGCATTTAGCATAATAGACCAACCTAGCTCTAGCCAATCCTCGGAGGGAATAAACCCACCCCTAACCCCTCCCAGGAGGGGAATAGCGGAGGAGCGCTGGTTAACTTCTGGACGCACAGTTTATAACAATAAAGGCAATCCAGTTAAACAGTATGAGCCTTATTACCTTAATACTTATGAATATGTAGATAACGAAACGCTCAATCGGTTTGGCGTATCTCCTACCCTATATTACGACCCTTTAGAGCGAGTAATTCGGGTAGAGACTGCTAAGGGATTTTTTAGCAAGGTTGAATTTACTCCTTGGGAACAAAAGAATTACGATGAAAATGATACGGTCAAAGATTCCAGTTTTTATAAAAAGTTCCTCGCCAACTATCCAGATGAACCCACCGAAGCACAAAGGAATGAAAAGGATGCTTTGGATAAGGCAGCGGTGTTTTATGATACTCCTGTTAATAAAGTTTTGGATAGTTTGGGAAATGCTTTTTTAGTAAATGATAATGGTTTAACTTCTTACTATAAATACGATATTCAAGGAAGATTAATTGAATCAATCGATCCTCGACTTTATGCTTCTAATCTGGCAGAGGGAACGGCTTATTATAATTTTAAATATCAATATGGGTTAAGGGTTGGTAGTGAAGACGAACCCGTAAATCCTTTAGTTACTGATAGTGCAGATGGCGGGGTTAATCTCAGCCTAGATAATGCGTTAGGGAATAACTTGTGGAATCGCAGTCCTAGAAATTTCGACCAGGTAATTTATTACGATGAGTTGCAAAGAAAAGTCAGAGTTAGAACTAAAGGTATCAAGAATGACGGGACTGTTGTTACTGATAATGTGGTAGAAACATTCATTTATGGGGAAAGCCAACCTAATGCAGCAGACTATAATTTGCGGGGACAACTTTATCAACTGCGAGATCAATCTGGGATCATTACTAACAGTAAATACAATCTACAAGGTAATCTTCTAGAAACGACTCGGCAGTTGACCCAAAATTATAAGGATTATATCAACTGGGACGATACTGTTGAGTTGGAAACCGAAAGTTATACTAGCAAATTTGCTTTTAATGCGATCCAACAATTAATAATAGAAACTACTCCAGACGATTCTGTAAAAACAAATAATTACAATCGCTTAGGGTTGTTAGAAAGGATTACTGTAACATTCCCAGATGGCGCGGAACAGCCGATTATTAACTACATTGAATATAACGCCAAAGGTCAAAGGGTTTCTATTGATTATGCTAATGGGGTGAAGACAACTTATAGCTATGAAGACACCACCTGGCGTTTAATTAAGCTGCATAGTACGAGGTCAAATCAAAATATTCAAGGAAATTCACGTCAATCTGTGATTCAGAATATCTTCTATACCTACGATCCAGTGGGGAATATTACTCGTCTCAAGGATAATACCCATGCCACAGTTTTCCATAACAATCAAATAGTAGAACCCCTATCCGACTATACCTACGATGCTTTATCCCGTCTCATTAAAGCAAATGGTAGAAAGCATCGAGGGATTAATGCGACAACCTATAAAAATAAGAGCGAAGATGAAAATTTTAAGCAGAGTAAATTTATTCCTCTTAGCAATAGCGATGCCTTGGAAAATTACCAAGAAAGTTATACCTATGACGATGCGGGAAATTTAATCAAAACTACCCATACAGCATCGAATTCCTGGACGCGCACACAGGAAATTATGCCCGATTCCAATCGCTTAAAAACTGTCAGCAGTAATAACGGGTTTACTGATTCACTGCCTATTACTTATGACCGTTCTGGAAACCAGCAACAGCTCAATGGCAATAGTACGGTTAAATTGACTTTTAATTGCTGTGAAAATTTAGTTCAAGCTCGAATTATCGAACGTCCAGATCTGCCCGATGATAGCGATTATTACACCTACGATGTAGATGAAATGAGAACTCGCAAGGTGTCTGAGCGTTTGGTAAATGGTGGTGCAGTAATGGAGAAGGAATCAAAAATATATTTGGGTAATTATGAAGTCAAACGCTTGCAGCAAAATGAAACAACTATCCTGAAACGGCAAACCCTGAGAGTAATGGATGATGAAACCTGTGTGGCGGTTTTTCATTATTGGGAGCAACCCACCCCTAACCCCTCCGAGGAGGGGAACCTAACCAGGAGGGGAAATAGTGAGCAAGTGGGGACGAGAAAACTTCGCTATCAATTAGATAATCATTTGGGTTCGGTTTCTTTGGAAGTGGATGATGATGCCCAAATTATCAGTTATGAGGAGTATTTTCCCTATGGGGGAACGGCGTTTATTGCTGGTAAGAGTCAGAAGGAGGTGAAGCTAAAGGAATATCGCTATAGCGGGAAGGAAAGGGATGATGCAACGGGGTTGTATTACTACGGGGCGAGGTATTATGCGCCTTGGTTGGGAAGGTGGTTGAAGCCAGATCCGGCGGGAACTGTGGATGGATTGAATTTGTATGAGTTTGTGGGCGGAAATCCAGTGACCTATGTTGATATGGAAGGAACACGAAGAAGATCGCGAGCAGAGCGAGCAGAGCAAGATAGTGACTTGATAGTTACAGTTCAAAACTATCAAGGAGTCGGACAGGGAAACAGCAATAAGAGGAGACGACTAACACATGGGCAAAAGAAAGGACAAGTCCATGTAGGATTAGAGGTAAATCGCAATTTAACAATACCAGAAAGTTTAAAGCAAGAAGGTTACGAATTAATAAGTTCAACCGGTAAGTCAAAGCTATCACAATCAATGAACTATTTGGTTCCGCAAGGTAGTCAAGTAGTCAAGGATCTTAAACCACCAAAAGCGGTTTTGGATATTTTGAAAAAGAAAGGTTTTATAAATAAAGTAGTATCTACTATTGCGGGAATTTATAGTAGTGCTAGCAAAAGACAAAGCCAAAGAAAGCCAGTAAAAGTACCAAACAAAAAAGTTAATCAGTATTTTATCCATGCTAAGAGTGGTCAAAGTCAAAAAGGAATAAATGCTCTCGTAGCAATGGCATACGCATTGGAAAGCAAAAAGCCTAATGAACCTTTTTTTCTCGCGGGTGACCTTAACCAAGACCCAAAAAAGGTTCAAGCTAGACTAGATGAAATCGTAAATCAAGATCCCAGCCTTCCAAAGCTAAGAGTAGTAGAACCTCCTAATGCTACTCATGTTACCAAGTCAACAGGGAAGGAGTCTACATTAGACTTTGCAATAACGAACATATCTGATGCTGACATAGGAGTCAAAAGCACTAAGCCTGGCCATACAGGTAAAACGCCCGATCATGGACGGCTAACATTAAATATTTCATCTAAACAACAATTAGCACTTACATAACATTCAAATTGAAGCCTCAAGATCTCAGTGCGATCGCACTACAAGAGCGATCGCCGATCTTGTAGGGTGGGCAAATGGACATTATTCCTGATTAAATTGTCAAATTATAATAATTTGCCCACCTTACTCCCCCAATACTTCTTGTTTAAGTATTAAGCAGAGTTAAAAATAGTAAAATTTAGCTGTTTTGGAGCAGAAGACATGGTTCGATGAATCGGCTTTTTAGAAAGAAATTTAGAACGAGGTTTCTTAACCACTCTGGGATTGTGTCTGCCCTTTCTGGGAGGAATTTGTTCCGCCAAAATGTCTTTAATTAACCGAGATAAAAAAAAGGCAGTTGTTCTTGGTTGAGGTCTTGAAAATCACCTATTGCTCGTCGAATAACTTTGAGAGTGCCAGTAAAGCCAAGGCGTAAAGGAGAAATTTCCGCTTGCTGGGAAGCTTGAAACATCAGAGAGCGAATCGCATAGTGACCCAAGAGCCAACCATAAATTTCTTGAATAACTTCACGGGGTTTGAGAGAGCGAATAGGAGTCTTCCGTCCTAAAAGGTGAGTTTTCAATTCATCGATAGTATTTTCAATTTCCCATCGTTGATGATATTGTTGCGCCAACAATAAAGCAGGAAATAAAGCTAAATCCATCAAACTGGTAATCAAACGGTAAGTTTTCAGTTCTCCATCAGTCTCAATGCTGTACTCAACTACTCGAACTTGAATCTTGGTAGCTCCTTTTTTCTTAGATTTGCGGTCGGGACGGACATATCAAGCTGACGGGGAAACCCCGTCAGTCTTGTCCTCATTAATCCAACTCAAGTAAGAACCATCATCTAAAACTTTGTGGGCAGGAAACTTAACGTTGGCGGGAACTCTGCCTAAGTATTGGCATCCTTGAGCCAATGTGGAGTTGACCATTCGATAGGAATGTAATCCTCTATCCCACATTAACAACATTGATTCGCTCACCGAACGCAGTAGTTTCAAAGCTCTGACTCTTTCTCCGATGCGATAAGGACAGATTAGAGCATCCGTAATTAAATGTGTTCCGGCTTCAATTAATAAGACTACACGTACTTTTGGAAAAGCTGCTCTGGTTCCGTTTTCGTTCTTCAACACTATTGCTTTTTTCCAATTCTTGGTCAATTATTTCTGGCGAGATTACTGTTTGAATTGCTTGGAAAACTAATGATGCTTCCAGCTTTGGGTTAATCAATGAGAATTCTTTGAGCTGCACTTTTTTCCTTTCTGAAAATCATCCTCACCTTACTTGATTTTGGGCTTAAACAAGAAGTATTGGGATTCACATTTTCATCAATTAAGTATCTGAGACTCATTATTTTTAAAGCTTTGTCTTGCCTTTCTTAGTTGTTTAAATTTCTCAGAAACTAAAGGGGGATTTTTTCTTTGCTGTTCTCTCATTGTATACCCATGTTGTAGCCAATTCTTCATATATTCAGTAACAGACTCTTGATTTTGTAAATAATATAAAATTGTGGCATAAACTTGTTCTAAGGTTAAAGATGGGTAGGTATGAGCAATTTCTTCTGGAGAACGTCCGCAATTAATATATTCATTAAGGATTGTTTCAATACCAATTCTTGTTCCTTGAATCCTAATATCATTCGGTGAAATAACATAAAAATAGTCTTTAAGCGTTTGAGTGTTCATGGTTCTTATTATTACCTGGAATAGATTGCTTGTTAATATAAATACATCTATATTTTAGTTGGGCTCAATGAGAGAATAGAAATTATTCTTTATCACTCATGTAGCCTTGTAATGCGATCGCAAATTTTATAAAAAAATTTTTGTTATTGATTTTATCTGGTATTTTATTCTAATTCTTTGCTCATGCGATCGCCAGCTTTCGTAGTGCGATCGCTTAATTTTATTTTTGTAGCAAATCAAAGAAAGCTTCTTTGTCAATGCCAATATCTTTAATCATTCCCATCAAAGTACCTTGTTTTAGGTCTTTTCCTGCATGAATGGGAATGACGACTCTATTCCCTTGAGTATCCTTGTAGATGGCATGACTACCCTTTTGGCGATGGAGATAAAAACCCAATTTCTCAATAACTTTAATAAAATCCTTAGCTTTAACACTGGGGAAATTACTCATACTAAAATACTTAATGGCTTAACAATTAAATCCTCTTTGGGAATCGGTTGATTATCAGCCATTAGACTTTCAAGATATAGTTCCATAGCTTCTGTAATATTTTCGATAGCTTCCTCAAAAGTATCCCCCTGAGAATGACAACCTTTGAGAATAGGACAAAAAGCGTGATAACCTCCATCTGGTTCTTTTTCCAGAAGAACCGTGTAATTATAAATCTGCTTATTGCTGTTTTCCATACATTTTCAACTCTAATTGTTTAAACATTTGGTTGACACTCCCGCCATCGGAGATGGGGGATTCTTGTTTCATTGAACAGTTACTAGATCAAACAACGTAAGTTGTAAGACCCCCGCACCTCGTTCTCCACAAGTGTATTTACTATTCGCGGGCTGTCCGACCGCGACTCTTCCTCTTTGTTCAATTATTTTGGCTGCTGCTACATCACGATCTAGGGATATTCCACAATACTGACAACTATGCAATCTTTGACTTAAAGATTTTTTACCCGTTGCTAATCGACAATTCGGACATTCTTGGGAAGTAAAATTTTTATCTACTTGATGATAGTAAACTCCGCGCTTAAAGCAGACAAAAGGTAGTATTTGATTGATGAATTTACCAATTGCTGAATTACCTATCTGTTTTCCAAACAGTCCTTTTTGCCAAGATGTGAAATTGATATCCTCAACGAATATGTTATCTGTTGAGGAGCAAATATAATGAGCTAATTTGTATAACCAATCTTGACGACGATTAGCTACTTTAAAATGAAGCTTTGCTATTTTCTTTTGTAGTTTTAACCAATTAGCTGACCCCTTAATTTTATTCTTTAAGCGACGCTGTAGTGATTTCAACTTTCTAGCTGCTTTTAAAATAAACTTTGGTGTCTTGATTAATTCCCCTCTAGAAGTAGCAATAAATGAACTTACCCCTGCATCAAGTCCTAAACTAATTTGACCAGGAAGAATATCAGGTATAGATTCTTGGCTAACAAAAACAATTTGGGCAAAATATCCTGTAACTTTTCTGACAATTCTTAGCTGCTTAGGCATCATACCTGTCGGATAATCCCTAGATTTTCTAATTCTTATCCAACCAATTTTGGGCAATCTAATCTGAGTAGTTTTCAAATCGCTGCTTTTGATTTGAGGATAAACAAAACTTCTAAATCTGTTCTTATTCTTGAACTTAGGAAATCCTTTCCCTTTAACTTTAAAGAAGTCGTCCCATGCTTGGTCTAGTCTTTTTAAAGTAGATTGTAAAACTTGAGAATGAACTTCCTTTAGATGAGAATATTGTTTTTTAGATTGGGTTAAGTTATTGGCTTGGATGTAGTAGTTAGGAAAGGGCTTATCGGCAGGAATAATATATTCTTTTTCTATTGAACATCTATCAATAGGACTTTTTCGAGATCTTATCCAATCTTTTCTTTCCCCATGATTCCAATTGTAAACCGACCGACAAATATCAAGATACATTTCTATATCTCTAATCTGTTTATTACTTGGTTTTAATTTGAATTCGTAGGTAAAAGATATCATCTAAAGCCTGAATATTTCTACTGTAATTATACCATTTTTCTTACTTTCGATAGTCATTTATAGCTCAGTAAACCCTGCCCAAAATTCATCCCTCCACGAGACGTGGGGGTCTTCTTTTGGAAGAAAAGATAAATAATTATCTTACCTTAAGCTTAGTTCACGAGATTGCGATCGCGATCTTGTAGATTAGAAATCAAAACCCAACCGAACTGCTATGGGCGAACCTGAAAAATGCGATCGCCTGTCTTTTTTGGCAATAGCCTATAGCCGCTCCAAGCTACATAAAACTTATTATTTCTTGAAAAATAGCTATTCCAAGCAGATAAAACTTATTAACTGAGCAAAAATCAGAATTATAAAATGGATTACGAGTTGGCTGGTGTATTTTAAATAACTCTCCCATAATTCACTGTCTCGAAAAAGATTTCCCAAAAACTAAAACAAATTTCCCTGCAAGGAGTAAAGCAATGAACATGACGAGAGCAATGGACTTGAATCTCAGAAGAAAAGAACTACCCTGGGATGATGAAATTTGGGATCGGATCGATCGCGCCGTGCATGACGAATGCAAACGAACCAAAATTGCTTGCAAATTTCTTCCCCTGCACGGACCAGATAATTCAGGGAAATTAACAGTCCCATCTGACACTATTATGGTCGATGAGAGTAATAGATTACAGGTACCCGAAGCAAGGACAGACTACTTACTAGAACTGGTTGTCGAGTTCGTCTTGACACGCCAACAGGTCGAACGGGAAGAGGAACTGGGAACCGCTGTCACCTTAGCAACTCGTGCTGCTAACCTGCTTTCACAGGCGTTTGATGTAGCAATATTTCAGGGAGTCGACTCAATTACTCCAGGCGAAAATCAGCATCCTTTATTCCGAGACAGAAAAGTAATTGCTAGATCTGGACCTGCTAATCAAGGGTTATTAAATGCACCACGTTCTGAGAGTACAGGAGAAGACAACCTACAACAAATTATTAATGTTCCAGCTTTAGAATCCCCTGGACCTCAGCAAAGATGGGGAGAAAATACCTTCGGTGCTGTATCTGAAGCCTATGCGCGCCTCCAAGGGGGCGAGGGACTAGCCCAAGCTCACTATGGTCCCTATGCTTTGGTTTTAAATTTTGTTCCTTATGCAGACACTTATGCACCATTGCCCACAACTTTAATCATGCCTGCCGATCGCATTGCCAGGCTAGTAACTGACGGGTTTTATGGAATGAAATATGGAAAAGATATGATGTCATCTTCGGAAAAAGAAATACCATCCCACGGGGGTTGCACGCACTTTTATGGAACAGGAACTTTACCTCCATCGAGAGGAATTCTCGTCTCTTTAGGTGGTAACACCATGGATTTAGTTGTAGGCATGGATGCTAAAGCCGAATATGTGACTCAAGATGCCCAAGGTAATTTCTGTTTTCGTGTTTACGAACGTTTCGCCTTGAGATTGAAAGACACAACTGCAGTTATGAGACTGCAATTCGCTCCATAATTGTCAATTTCTGATCCAATGAACTCTCGCGATCAAAGCAAGCAGGAGATCTTTGCAATAGGAAGATCTCAATCGTGACTTCTCCCGACGCTAACTCTGCGAGTATCGCGCGGGCTTCATCCCTCGCGAGATGAAACTTACTGCCCCAAGCCTTTTATCTAGAACCATGACAGCTATCATGATTCCCCGACAGATCGACATCGAAGCGCTTTCCTTGGCTGACGAAACGTCAGCAGGGTCGCTTCTCTATTTGACAGTCAATTTCTTTCCCCGATAGACCATCGGTACTAACGCATAATGAATAATCAAATTGCTAATACATCAAAGTGCGCTTGGATTTTTACAGATGCGACTTTCGCATCCAACCCATATCCAAATTGTCATGGTGCTAATTGTGCGAAGTTACAGCAATTTATAGCTCGATGTCTCGCACACAAGTATTATACAACGCTCAAAACTCTTGTTATATAAAGATTGTATGTCTAAATTGTTAAGTTCTCGCGCTCACTCTCATCCCGACTTTCGGCTTCGCCAGAAAGCGGGATTTCCCACTCGCAATGTTAAATCTAGAAACTCCGACTTGTTTCAAAGAAGTCGGAGACCGAATCAAGGAGGTAAATAATGCAGTTTGAGAACGATGGTATTTTGATTTGGTATGGAACATCCGATGCTCCTGCGCCAGATGGGTCAGTTTTAGAAGGAACAGAAGCCAAAATTATAGTAGGCGTTCAACCTCAAGATGCCAGTAATTTTATTGAAGTTCGATACCGAGTTAATGGCGGTTCAACTCAAACTGTAGCTGCTAAATTTTTCAGAAATGATCCTTTGCGTCAAGTTCAATACTTTCGTGCTTATCTACCTCCTTTTCAAGCAGGCGATCGCATAGAATATACTGTAATTTGTCGATGTGCTGGACGGCAAGTACCCCCTCGGACGGATGAGGAACAACGGGCTGACTCTTTTCAAGTTGTTTCAGCTCCGAGAGAAGAAATTTTAGCTTCCAACCCAGAATTGGCTGACACAGAGCAGTCCCAGAACGGCGATCAATTTCAATCCGAAGAATCTCAATCTGAAAAATTTCAACCAGAAGAAATTGCAACTAAGATAAATATTAGTAACAGTAATAATGTTAATAGAGATATACAAGAGGATATACCTGTCTTCTCTTCAACCAAGTCTGAATCAATCTCACAAGGTTCAGTCGTAGCTCAAGCCGTACCTCCTAAAGTTTCAACAATCAAAATTTCAGACGATCGCCTCAATTCTTTCTACAATCAAAACCCTGATTTTGATATCCTTAAATTTAATTTGCTCAACGGTCAAACTAAAAATTTGAATTGGGACAATATAGAGAGAGAAACAACTTTAGATCTATTAAAAAAATATCAACGCTTACTACGCATAAATCCCAATCCAGAAATTGCCAAAAAGCTACTTAATGCTCCTTCGCAGTCAGAATTGAATATCCAGAGTCGTTCTGCCTCACAAGATCAACCCTCTGCTGCTCCCCTCCGTTTCCCCTCCGAGGAGGGGTTAGGGGTGGGTTCGGCTCATGCGATCGCATCTATGACAGAGGAGCAATTTGTCAAAATGCTGCCTGGGGATGAAGCAGTTGCCAGACAAATGCATAAAAATGCTGTGGGTATTAAAGCTAAAACTCAAATCCTCTGGGCAAATATGAGAGATGCAGTAGCTTCGCCTCATTTTCGCTCGATGCGGGTGAGTACAACCCAGGAAAGCGATCGCGCTGCCCTCGAACAGAACATTCCTAGCTATCAAGAAATGTTTGGAGATCTCGACTATATCGATTGCGAACATTGCGGCTCAATTTTTAGCCCTGCTGCTTATTTTGTCGATTTAATGCGGATAGTTGATCAATATATTACCGAACCCAATCAAGACAGTATTCGTCAAGCAGGAGGTCTAACATTAGGCGATCGTCGTCCCGATTTAGCCCAAATCAAACTAACTTGCGAAAATACTAATACTTCAATCCCTTCTCTACAAATTATTAATCGTATTTTAGAGGCACGAGTTGGACTGCAATCTCTCGCTACAGCAAAATATCCTTTTAACCTGCCTTTTCATTTTCCCCTAGAACAGATTCGCAGCTATCTAGGGCATCTGAAAACTGATTTAGGGACTATATATCAAACTTTTGATGTTAACGAGTTAGCCATTGCTAGAGAATATATAGGACTTTCTCTAGAAGAATATAATCTCATTACTAATCCTGAAACCAAAGAAGAAGAATTAAAAAAATTATACGGAATTAAAGAAGAAGAATTAGATAGCCTTAATAATGTTGAGACATTCCTCAAACAAACAGGATTATCTCGAACAGAACTGCCCGAACTACTGGAGCAAAATCTCCATCAAGACGAATTGGATGCGGGGTTAGCTCATAACTTCTATATCAATCAAGTTTTAGAAAGCGATCGAGCCGTTCAAATAAAAATCGAGAATCTCATGCAGCTAGTGGGATACTGGCCGATGAATGAGGTTAACGAGAATGAGGCTGGTGAGAAAGTTGTTATCCCTGATCGCGCAGGAAACAACAATGGGACTTTACAAGGGAATCCTCAATGGAAAATAGTGAATGATTTTCCTGGTGTTGAATCCAGATCTGTACTGGAGTTTGATGGAGAGGGTGATTACGTTGAATTTGCTAGCGAAAATGCAAGTTTTGGCCAATTTGAGAAAAGCAACTTTAGCATTGGACTATGGTTCAAAACTAAGGAATCTTCCGGCACGCTAATGATGGGTGCTGGTTCTCGTGTTGATTATTGGAGAATTTACCTTGAAGAGGGATTCGCTAAATTTGGTTTTGAAACTCAGGGCTTGTCTGGCGATGATGGTAGTTCAAATGCAACGGTTAATGAGGGTAAATGGCATCATTTAACTGCTATACGTGACGGCGTTCGTTCGGGAAAGTTATATCTCGATGGTGTCTTAGTTGATGAATTTAATTATAGTGGCAATAACGTAAGCATTGAGGAGGTATCAACTGTTTTCATTGGCAAAGATGACAAAACAGACTATTTCCAAGGACAAATTGCTGAAGTCCGAATTTGGAATGGAACTACTAGTCCCTTAGACCGAATTAATCGCTTCATCCGCCTTGCTAAAAAACTGAACTGGTCTTTTAGCGACCTCGATTGGGTTTTGACTTCAATTGAAACAAGTGAAATTGATGAAGAAGCTATTAAAAAAATTGCCAAAATTAAACAATTACAAGCTAAATATAAGCTACCTCTAGATGTTTTGTGCAGTTTCTGGCACGAAATGAAAACCATCGGAATTGGCAGCAATTCTAAAAAGCCCCAAGATTTATTCGACCGAGTATTTAACAATCCCTTTCAAGAAATTCTCGGTAACAACTTCTTTCCTATTCAAGATGAGATTAAACAAATTGAGTTAAATAACCTCGATCGAGAAGCTGAAATTAATCCGATCGTGGGAAGGATATTGGCTGCTCTGCGGCTGAATTTTAATCAATTAATTGACATTTTCCCAGCAATTTGGGGACAAGAAGGTACGGTTGAGTTAACTGTTGAAAATTTATCGCAGCTTTTCCGCATCAGCCAAATCTTGCGATTACTGGGATTAAATATTGAAGAATATCAAGTATTATTGAGTTTCCTTGATATAGAATCAATCAGTTCTCTTTCTATCGACCAATTTATCCAAATTACTGAGCTAGCAGAATGGGTGAAGGAATCTAAATTTAAGATTGACGAACTAGATTACATTATTACTGGTAAACTTAGCTCTAATTTTGATATCGGATATTCAGAAACTGATATTACTGGGGGAATGAAATCATTATGGCAGTTAGCTGTTGATTCACTGCTCAAACCGTCTGATTTTATCGGCGAAGAAATTGATGAGCAAAAATCTGTAGATATTTTTGAGCAATTATTAAAGAGCCATTATATCAAGGAAGTAACCAGTGAATATAAGGAGGTTTTAAATATTAGCCTTGAGGAAAAATGTGCAATTATTATTGCTCCTAACCTCTCAGATGATCAGGAAATTGTCCGAGAGATTAATCAGATTATAAATCACCAGAATGAGGGGAATGTCAATGATAAAAATCAGCGAGAAGAAACGCAGCTTAGTCCAGAAATACAACATTTACAAGAAATCCTGCAAAAAGCAGATGATCGACAGGGAGAACAACTAAAAGAAATGGCTTCATTTTTTGGAATAGAAGCTGATTTAGCTTTTAGTTTACTTTATTTTGGCTCTGTTAGATTTCAAGAGAAAGAGCAACAGCAAGATATCCCCACATCAGCTATTCCAACTACTGATTATGTCAAACAGCTTCTACTCATTCCGGTACAAAAAGAACAAGAATGGTCTGAGATTGTCAAATTTTTCCAATTTCTGTCAAGAATACTTATACTGACTCAGAAACTAGAACTAACTCCCACTGAACTGAAGTGCATCGCAGACAACCAAACAGCTTTCGGCATTAACAAACCATCCGAGGAAGCATCATTTCAGTTAACCATCAGCAACATCCAAACTATTGCTCGCTTTAAAAAATTAATTCAAGCTTTCAATGACGATAAGGATAAATTAGTTGAATATTTTACCCCTGTTTCTGAAAATGGGGAATCTGTCTCTGAAAAGCATCAAAATAATCCAATTGAGGGGCTTGCAGAGATTACAGGTTGGAAGTCAGAACAGATTGAGCAACTGGTTCCACTGTTGTCTTCAGCAGGGAACAAAAAAAACAATCAGTTAAATGATTTACACAAGACAGTTGAAGGTATCACCAAACTACAAGAGTGCTTTAACTTAAGTCGTCACCTGGGGGTGAATATTTCCTGGTTTAACAAGTTACTGAATCTGAAAAACTTGCCCGTTGTCGGAGAAAAAGTAATAGAGGGAGAGACAATTGCTAATTGGGAACTCTATCAAAATGCCGCTCAAGCAGTCAAAGAAATTACTAAGGCTAAATATGACGATGAGGAATGGGTAAAAGTTAGCGAAAAACTCGAAGGTGAACTGAACGAGCGCAAGCGGGATGTACTAACAGCCTGGATATTAGGTCAAAACAAATATGAGAACTTGCGCCATCTTTCTCAAGAACTACTGATTGATGTGGAAACTTCTAGTGAAGTCTCGGTTTCCATCATCAAAGAAGCAACTCTCGCTATTCAAACTTATTTCCATCGCTGCCGAATGGGATTAGAACCAGGGGTAAAGAAACTCGATATTCCTGAGATTTGGTGGCAATGGATGATGAATTACCGGGTTTGGGAAGCAAATCGTAAAGTATTCTTGTATCCTGAAAATTATCTCGATCCTAGCCTGCGAAAGATAAAAAGTCCGATTTATAAGGAACTTGAAGAAGAGTTACTGCAATCGGAAATCACTCAGGAGTCGGTAGAAAAAGCCTACCAAAACTATTTTGAGAAATTTGCTGAAATCGCCCAACTCAAACCAGCAGGGGGCTATCGCTGCACTGTGGACAATAATTCTGGAGCGCAAGACACCCTATATTTGTTTGGTCGCACCGCCACCGAACCCTATACCTATTATTACCGCGAGTGCATCAACCCCGCAGCGAACAACCCAACCTGGAAAGCTTGGGAGAAAATTGATTTGGTTATTAACTCCGAACAAATTAATGCAACCTATGCCTTTAACAAGCTGTTTATCTTTTGGGTAGAAGTAATCACAATAGAAAATAAAGAAAATCCAGATAGCGACCCAAAAAAAGAAACTAAAGCAACCATTAAGTATTCATTTCAAAAATTTGGCAAACAATGGATGCAACCCCAAACCCTAGCCAAAGATATAGTAATTAAAGTTGAAGACTATAACGAAAATAAAAACCTATGGCGGAAAGTAACTGCACTTCCCATACCTGCTAATGATTCAGAGCCCCAAAAAATTCTCACCCTGTTTGGCGACGTCAAGGAAGAGAAAGAAGTTCAGGGCATTACTTTGACCATCGATTTGCTACAAGAAGATTCAACTATTAAGTTGCAGGATCTGCAGGATCAGTCTTTTAAATTTATACGAAGCTTAATTGAAGGTAGTCGCTTAAAAGTAAAAGCAACAAACAATGTTTTGTATGATAATTATGTTGACGATTACAAAGATGCAAATAACATTAGTCTGGAACACCCCGAGCAAGTATTAATAAAAAGTAATATCTCTGCTTATGCCTCCGCTAGGATGATCAAAAATCAGCCAGAATGGTTCACTTTCGACAACGGAGATGAAGCGTTTCTGGTTATTCCTAAACCCCAGACAAATCAAGCTAAGAAGAATCGGAAAATTCGTACCCTACAGGGGCATGATAGCTCTGTCAGGGGCGTGAGTTTCAGCCCCGATGGCACAATTTTGGCTTCTGGTAGTACGGACCGGACGATAAAACTCTGGAATGTAGAGACGGGACAGGAAATTCGTACCCTACAGGGGCATACTGACGATGTCAGGAGCGTGAGTTTCAGCCCCGATGGCACAATTTTGGCTTCTGGTAGTACGGACCGGACGATAAAACTCTGGAATGTAGAGACGGGACAGGAAATTCGTACCCTACAGGGGCATACTGAC
>JASJDR010000031.1 GCA_030065615.1 Xenococcus sp. MO_188.B8
ACCCTTTTCGATTTCCATGAGGCGGGGCTAGCTCTTGATCAATTATGGATGCGATTTCCATTTGCTGGAGCCAATGGATAATTAAGGGTATATCATCTGCTCTTTCTGAGTTCGTTCCTTTCAAGAATATCGCAGCATTTTGGAACATACCCCAGGGAGGAAAATGGGTAGTTCCCATTGGTGGAGGTCTTGGCAAGGTCATTAAATTCGGTAGTTACTCGTTTAACATGTCCGTACAAGCTTACTGGCAACCAGTCCGCCCCGATAATTCTGAGGGATGGGTCCTGGCCTTGCAGTTCCAATCTTTATTCCCAAGAGCGCAGTCCAAATAGGGCAAAAATTGACCCTAGGTGAATAGTACATTTATATATATAGTACATTTATATATATCGTTCAGATTGGCCTTCAAGCCTCACATCGCTGCGGAGGTGTAAATCTCTCTGGGGATAGGGAATTTCAATGTTGTTGTCGGCAAAAGCTTGCCAGATGTCACAAATCAGTTGGCTGGTTACTATCTTGAAAATTGAAGGGTTATCAATCCAAAATTTTAGCTCAAAGTCAATACTAGAATCTCCAAAACCAATGGCAAATGCTTGAGGAGAAGGGTCTCTCAACACTTGGGGTTGTTGCTGAGCTACCTGCAAGAGAATTTCAATTACCCTGGTAGGACTGCATTCATAGCTAGCACCGACAATTACCGAATAGCGAACGAGCTCGTTGGTTCCGGTATAAGTAGAGATATTTTGGGTAAATAAAGTCTGATTGGGAATAATTTCCTCAGAATTATCCTCTATAACCTGAACTGTAGTAGCGCGGATGCCCAGCTTGGTGACTTTACTCATTTTTTCATCAATTGCGATCATGTCTCCTTCTTTCAAAGTGCCTTCAAACAATAGCCAAATGCCACTGACAAAATTGCTGATTACCTCTTTTAAACCGAAACCAATCCCAACGGACAGTCCCCCAGTAATCGCAGCAATCGCAGTGGGATTAACGCCAGCGTAGCCAAAAATCAAGATGATTCCCAATCCCATGAGAGAGTAGCGAAGTAAAAATGAGATAATCTGCTTCGCTCTTGGAGCTTGAAGCTTTCTACCTAAAAATACTTTAAGTAGTAACTTTTCTAAAAGAGGGGTCCCGACAATCCAGAAGTATAAACCAGCAGTGATCACAAATGCTTCTCCTAAGGTGACCAACCCACCAAACAGCTCAATCAAAGTCACCTCAGAGAGTTTTTGGAGGTCG
This sequence comes from Xenococcus sp. MO_188.B8, assembly GCA_030065615.1. GTDB lineage: Bacteria > Cyanobacteriota > Cyanobacteriia > Cyanobacteriales > Xenococcaceae > Xenococcus. The sequence goes on from JASJDR010000031.1 coordinate 1,246, forward strand.
AGAAACCAACTCAAAACTATTCCGAGCGCCAGCAGATAAAATAGAGGAGCGATCAAATTTTCTCGATAGCGACTCACGGAATTGGAAGGAAATAGGGCATAGAGAGATACCAAAAAGAGGCGATAGCACCAGAGGTATACTGCAAGTTTAATCCCATCACTCAGGTAGCCAGTAAACCACCCCCATTGCTCAAAGCCAATTTTGAGCAGGCCAATCGCAATTAAGATAAGGGTAGGAGTCAACAGATTATCAATCAAGGCAGCACTAAACTGCCACCCGGAAAGCTTGGATCTTTCCATTTCGTAACGGCTCAAGACTGGAAATCTTCGCCGTAACTGAGTCCAGCTCCACTTACGAACTGAGTATCCTAAAAGGATCGATACAGCCATTCCCAAAAATTGAATTTGGACAACAGGACGTTGGAGCACAATGGCCACTTTGAGCAGTTCTGTCCAGAGAAAGTCAAGATTTAAGACTGTTGGCTCGGGCATAATCTCTTTCTTCTTACTCCGATTCAAATTGGCGGTTGACAGCCCGATCGAACTGAGCGGCGGCTTCATCGGGTTCGAGTGCTCCATTTAATACCTGCTGATAAAGAATGTTGCCGTAGTTGATGATCGGTTCAATTTTGGCCGCGTCATCCAGAGCCAAGGAAACAGCGGTTCTAGCTTGTTGGAGCAAAGTGGTTCGAAGGGGAAACAATTCCTCATCGATAGTGACGTTTAGATTGCTGGGAATTAAAGGATTTGCCGCCTCTGCTTTCTTTTGCTGCTCCTCATTGGTCAAAAATTCAGCTAGCTTAAGTGCTAATCGATGTTGATTGGCATTGGAGGCTCGATTGAAAAGCAAGACAGAACTTTCGAGTATCGGAGTGGCTGGATGGTCCACTTCTCCAGGCAGAAGGGTTGCCCCTAAGAGATCTGATCCCAATTCCTCCTTGAAGTAAGCTATCCAGTCCGTCTCACAAGTTAGATAAGCTAATTTTCCTTCCACAAAAGCGTCTCGAAGCGCTTCGGCATTATCACTGAGAATAAAATTCGGTTGATTCCGTGCCTTTTTGAGCCATTTCATCCACCTAGCCCAACCTCCCCCCTGCGCCAAGATAGAGCGACCGCGATCATCAAAAAGCTGACCGCCAAAAATTCCGACCCCCCAAAAAGTATCATCGAAACTGCTCTTTAAACCGACCGAATATCCTTTCCTTGCTTGTTTAATTAGCTCCGTTAATGTCCGGGGAAGTTTGTTGACTTTATTTTTGTTGTAACAGAGAACTTGAGTTGATAAATATAGAGGAAAGCCATAAATTCTGTCTTGATAACTCACTTGCTTGAGACCTTCAGAACGAAACTGGGGTCGGTTAATCTCAGAGTCTTTAATTGCCCTTAATGCTTTCATCTGAATCAACTGGGCAATCTCAGGACTAGCACGAACTAGAAGCATGTCAGGACCAGCTCCCCGGTTCACCTGAGACTCAAACTGCTCCCAAATCTGACTCGCCGGACGAAATTCCACAAAAACCTGGACTTGAGGATGCAGTTCGCTGAATACACCAATCAGATCCTTGAGAACTTTTTGAGCACCACTACTTTGAGCTTCTGTTAGCCTACGTGGCATTTCTGACCAGAGTAAAATTTGCCCTTGTAGTTTCTGAGGCTGATTGTTGACCACCTTCTCATTCTGAGTGTTACAAGAAATAGTAACAAGCAAGGTGATAAAAATTAGCCCTATTAAAGCAATCGAATTCTTGGACATTTTCATGAGTACGATCTTGAGTGGCATGAAGTATCATCCCAAACTCTTGAAAGCCTGTTGGATATTCTTAATTCAAGAAATCGTAGGTTTTTTGAGCATATCAGAAATTAGATTAATTTCTTATTTTAATTCTTTTATGGAAAATTTTGAATTGTATGATTCTTGAGATTGTGAAGAATTGATCTGAATAAATCTAACTTCACAATATTCTTATATTATGTAACCTAAGATTTCTACTCGATACTTCTCCGTTAACAAACTACGCTTTTTTCCTATTTTTTGAATCAATGAAAATATTTACTTGAAGAAGTATTGGATAACCATTAGTTATTCTGTCAGCTTTCAATTCTGACTTTTGATGAGCAATGAAAAAATACTGGCAAGTTTTAAGCTTATTAATTTTAACAATATTTCTGATTGTTATTACAACTCCATTAGTATCCTCTCAAGGAGAAAGCAGCTGGGACAAAAATCTCAAGAATACTCTAGAAATTGTTCAAGCACAAGCTAACTCTCAAAGCGATGAGGAGATTGCTCCAGAAATTTCCGAACAACAAGCTAACCCTCAGAGCAATCAACAAGATTTTCCCGTTGTTCTAGATGGAGAAACTCTCTTTAACTTTAGTTCTAAGGTTGAAGGTATACCAGCAAAGGACCGAGCAGAAAGAGTATCCATAAGAATTGAAAAAGTTGCCAAAAATTTTGTTATTCCCGTTGATTCTATAAAAATTGAGGAATTTGAAGGACTAAAATTAATTTCTACTGAAGAACAACTCCTTTTGGCTGTGACAAAATCTGATGCTCAGGTAGCCAATCGCCCCTTAGATGAACTTGCTACAGAATATCTTCAGAAGGTTAAAGAGGCAATCACTCAATACCGCGAAGAGCGCGGTACTGAGAGATTATTCCAGAATATTTTAACCTGGGTCTTTGATACCGCAGTTGCTATTGTTCTGTTGATAGTGCTCAGAAAAATTTTCAACCTAATTAATCGCCGTATTGAGGCTTGGAGAGGGACTCGATTTCGTCCTCTCAGCATTCAAACTTGGCAATTATTGTCTGTTGACCAAGAAGCTAATTTATTTTTGGGTTTGCTCAAGATCATTTACTGGGTAATCGTAGCTGTTATTTTCTTTGTCTATTTTATTGCAATTGGTCATTATTTTCCGCAGACTGAGAACTGGGCAGAAGCCATTTTAGGCTCTTTTTTAACAGCTCTAGAAATCTTCGGCAAGGCTTTGCTCGCTTATTTACCTAACTTATTCACTATTGTTCTGACTCTCGTTGTTACCTTCTATATCATCCGCTTCTCTCGGCTGTTCTTTAACGCCATAGATAGCGGAACACTATCTTTACCAGGATTCGATCAAGAATGGGCCAGACCAACAGCGAGACTTACGACCATCTTAATTTGTGCTCTAGCTTTTGCCACAATATTTCCCTTGCTACCTGGTGCTAAATCTCCTGCTTTTCAAGGACTCTCGATTTTTGTGGGGGCTCTTTTTACTTTAGGAGGGGCCAGCGCGATCGCTAACTTAGTGGGAGGTATTGTGATTATTTATACTCGTGCCTTTCGTGTTGGGGACATAATCGAGTTAGATAAGTTTAAGGGGCAAGTACATGAAAAAACTATCCTTTCGACTCGAATTCGCACTCTCAACAATGAAATCATCACTATCCCTAATGCCACTCTGACTAACAGTAGTATTGTCAATTACAATGCTACCCTTCGTGAGCTCAACGAACCGATGGTTGTTCGCGCTAATATTACCCTCGGCTACGATGTGCCATGGCGCTTAGTCGAGCGAGTTCTCGTGGAAGCGGCTAGCACCACTCCAGGCATTTTAGAAGAACCATCACCATATATAAAAATCATCAGTCTCGATGATTTTTATGTGAACTATGAATTAAGAGCCTACACTAATAAAATTGACAAATTAAGAACAATCTATAAAGAATTGCCCCAAAACATCTTGGACAAGTGTAACGAAGCAGAAATTGAAATCCTCTCCCCCCATTACTCAGCTGTGCGAGACGGCAATCAGAATACGATCCCAGAAGATTACTTACCCAAAGGCTATACTGCACCGGGGTTTCGGGTTCATCTTCTCGATCAGCTATTTAATCAAGGTAAGTTCGATGCAAATTTGAGAGAAAAGGGAAATCGAGATGTCAACGGAGAATAAGCATAATTAGATTATCTTAAAATTTGCTTCTCTTCTTTGAAGACTATTCTGTTCGCTCTGGGTTTCTAGTTCCTACTGGAAACTGCACCTTTGCCTTGTAGACGAATAAGGCTCTCAACTTGTCCCAGAAATCACCTCCCAGCAATAAGAGGCTCACGAGCAAGATCAGGTCGCCCACAAAAGCTACGAACCTAGTTGTTTCGTAGCCATGCAACAAGAGAGGCAAGTAGGGAGACAGCCAGCTGTAAAATAAGGGCAGTAAGAAGAGGACAAGCCCCAGGCGATAGCGGGTACGGCTTACGGTTTGAGGCAGAGCATATCTTCTGATCTTTGCAAACACCAGTCCTCGAAGGTAGTTAAAGCCAGGTTTTCCCAAAATCACAATTGACACTAGCATTCCTCCTTCAGGAATCGCAAATAATAACAGGGCGGAGAGAAAATTTTTCCAGCCAATGGGCAACCCAGAACCTACAACGAAGGGAACGCCAAGGCGAGCCAACTCACCCAAGATAAAGATCGCTCCCCCTACGAGCAGACGATTTTTAGGCAGGGAATCGCCGTTTTGAGATTTTACAGGAGTCATAAATTTTTGCCGCTTCCGAATCAGCTAGATATTTTACAGTTTTTTTGCAATGTGGATTAATTACAGATTTTTTAAAGTTTTTGCTGATCCCGAATAATCTAAGATCCTTATAGTACGCTTGTGCCATTATAATTCAGGCTGGTTATCTCAAAGTTTTATTTCGATATCTAAATAAAATGATTCATCAGCAATATACTAAAAATCAAACTAACTCTCATTATTCATCTTTTCCTCTCAGTCCGCTCTGGGTTTCTCGTTCCTACTGGAAAATGCACCTTAGCCTTGTAGACAAAAAGCGCTCTCACCTTGTCCCAGAAATCACCTCCTAGCACGAAGAGGCTGAAAAGTAGGAGCAGATCGCCAGTTAAGTTCACTGTGAACCGATGTGCTTCGTACCCTGGTATCAATTGAGTTGCATAGGGTGCTAGCCAGCCAAAAAGCAATGGAAGTAAAAACATAACCAGCCCGATACGATACCGCGTGCGACTCACTGTAGAAGGTAGAGCAGATCGCTTGAGGAAACCAAACATCCTTTCCTTGATATAGTTGAAACCGGATTTGCCTAAAAACACAATAGCAAGAAGAGTTAACAACTGGGGAACCCCACTACAAGAAGTCCCGAGAGCGCTGTTTTCCACTCGATTGGAAGACCTGTGGCGCTAACGAGAGGAATGAATACAGGGCTAATTAAGCTCAGGACAAAGAAAAAAATTCCCAAGCGGAAGCGCCAAATTCTCAAAGATGGTTTTGCTTGCGACATTTTAGCTTACACATGAAATGTAGTTGCACGACAATACCTAATTTATGGCACTTGAGCGCACAACACAAGGCAGAAAGTCTATTTTCACTGCTATGTAAAACGCGATCGCTAGTTTCAATTTATCAACAATTAATCTTTTATTGAGCGATTAATTACTAGTATAATAGTTGATTTTTGAGTTTAAAGAATTTTATATTACCTGTTATATTGTCAAAATCAATATTATGTAATATATGTAAGAAGCATTTTGATATTAAAATTATTTTGAGAATACCTTTACGTATTTTCACTAATTAACCCCTAATAAATACCTCATTAATTCGTTACAGAGGTTCTCAATTACTCAATATGAATGATATGAATAAACTTCTATTCTCTTTCTTTACCATCATCTATGCTCTTAATCTTCTGGCTACTAGCGCTATTGCCAGAGAAGAACCCTATGGCGGTAGATGTCTTTACCTCAATAAGGAAAAGGATGAGCAAGAATTCAAATCCTGTCAAGTTACTGTTCAACAAGGAAATGTCACAGTAAACTTTGAAGACGAGGAATATCAAAGCGATAATAAAACTATTGCAGCTAATAGCGTTTATGAAATCGCTTCGGGAGCCTATGCCAGTCAACTGCTTTCGGACACTGGTAGTGTAGTTAGTGGCATACTACTAGGTCCGATCAGTCTTGTTGGTAGAATAGTTAGACCCAACCGCGATTTTCAGCAGTATATCCTACAGTACACGAATACAGGAGGAGAGAAAACTGCTACGATTCTTAATATTGATCGTTCAGATGCGCCGGAGTTTCAGCAAGAATTATCATTAGTTACAAGTAAATTAATTATTTTTCGAGAAGGACAAACCAGTACGACGATCGACGTTGGACCTAATATAGAAGATATAAGACGATAGCTATAGATAAATTAGTTAGATAAGGTCTTAGTAGCTTGTGCAGATCAAGAGAATGAATCGATATAACCAAGCATCTTGATATAAAGACTGTAATTTCTGAATCTGCAAAGTACTTTTGCTGAAGAAAATAATTAATTAAGGGCTTATTTGTAAAGCAAATCTTAAGTACTCTGATAAAATAGCCATAGTTTTCCTTCGAATATCAAATAGCTCGGTAGTTCTATTTTGACTCAAGCTAGATCCTACAAGGAATTCAACGAGTTAGCAAATGAGCTCTGAGTTACAATTGTTGATTGATAATTTTATTTTAAATATCTAAATTTAAGGAATGAACCAAAAATTTATATTACTCCTAATAGCAGCCACTATTTGGAACTGTATTTTTAACTTGCCCGCTAAAGCAGAGTGGGAGTATACTCGCTGGGGCATGAGCGTTGATGAAGTAGTCGAAGCTTCTGAAGGAGCAGCAATACCTGTAAATCCTGATGAGCAATTCTTTTTTGAAGATGATACTCAGCAAACTATGCTCAAAAGTCAGTGGTCAACAGATGGCTACTCATTTGATGTATTCTTCAACTTTAGCAACAGTGATTCTAAGTTATCAGAAATAGTCTTTAAGTCTACCGGCAATAATGAGGATTTAGGACTTGCCATGATCGAAGAATTTGGTCTTCCCAGTAGAGCGCAAGGTGGTTTATCCAGAAAAGATTCTGATATTAGAGGTTTTAGACTATATAACAGGGATAACTTTGCCGTGCCAGAAACAGATAATATTGATCGTAATCAGCCTAGGAGATCAGATGAAGATATTGCAGTCCTCCTTGAGTGGACTACCCCAGAAGATTTTATTCAGATGACTCGTCAAGGCGCGGATGATGTCGTAATCCGCCTCAAGCCTGCAACTCCAGAGTAAATTACAATTAAGATATTAGTTCTTGATTATTAATTGCTGCAAATAAAGGCTCCAATAGAAATTATTAAAGTACAAAAAAAACATTCTGATGGTTGAACCAATAGTTGAACTCAAAGGAGTTTCTAAAGCTTTTGGCTCCAAAAAGGTTTTAGATAACGTAAACCTCAAAATTTATCCAGGTGATGCCTTAGGCGTAATTGGGCCTTCTGGCTGCGGTAAATCAACAGTTTTGCGAGTTATTGCTGGTTTATTAAAGCCTGATTCTGGAGAAGTTTATATCAATGGACAGAAAAGAGAAGGGACAGTCGAAGAAGGTTACGACTCCTTGGGCGTTGGGATGGTGTTCCAGCAATCAGCTTTATTTGACTCTTTAACCGTTGATGAAAATGTTGGTTTTGCTCTCTATCGCTATTCAAAATTGCCACCCAAGAAGATTCGGGAATTGGTTGATCAGAAATTAGAAATAGTAGGACTTCCTGGTACTGGAGATCTCTATCCAGCCGAACTATCGGGAGGAATGCGGAGAAAAGTAAGTTTGGCTCGCGCCATTCTTATCGATCCCAGTAATACCAATAACGATCTTTGCATGATCCTATATGACGAGCCCACGGCGGGGTTAGATCCTATTGCCTCAACTAGAATTGAAAATCTGATTCACGATTTACTCTTCAAACAAGGTGCATGTAAAGCCTACGCGATAGTTACACACCAAGCTAGTACCATTCGTTTAACGACGGAACGGATTATATTTTCCTATCAAGGCAAGATTCAATGGGATGGCACCAGGGATGAAGCCTATAATTCTACCCATCCTTTGTTGAAACAATTCTTTACCGGGAGTATCGAAGGTCCTATTCCTTAACTAAATTTTTACCAAAGGTAATTTAGTTTTTGCTGCTTAGTGGGAAACATTGATTCTAAGTTCAGTAATATTACGTAAATATTGATATAATTGCTTTATCTAATATGTAGATAATAGTTGCAAAGCTTGGAGTTAAATAAATATGGCTTTTGAGCGAACTAATTTAGCTGTAGCAATTTTGAGTTTTGTTGTTGGTATAGCTAGTCTTGGCTATGCTATTCAAAGTGGCATAATAACAGAAATATTTGGCAGAAAAGATCGTTTTTACTGTCAATTAATGCCAGATACTCAGCGTGGCGGTGAAGTCTGGACTGTCATGTATCGCAAATATAAAAATCAAAGCAAACCTTGGTTAAAAATGGTGACAGCTCTAGGGGAAAATTGGACCCCAGAAGAAAGATGTCAAGAAATTGCCCGCAGATTAGATTTGTATCGACAAGATGGTTTGATTGAATTGACATATCGTGATGATACAAATACACCCAATCAAGCTGTAATTTGTGCAAAAACCAAGAAAAGTGGCGATAATTGCCCTTTGATAATTACTTTAAAGCCTGGTGCTAATGCTTATGAAACTTTACGGGAAATGACAACGGCACTTATTGGAGATGAGGGGATTTATCAAAGTAGTGATGGCTCTACAACTTATAGCTTTTCTCCAGAGTCACCAGAGATTTATATCAGAAATTTTTTAGCGGAAGATGATATGTAAAATAAGTAATAAGTAAAAGATTTTACCTAGATACTGATGGAAATTTGATAGAAACTTATTGATTCAGTTTCTTTAAAATATTCTTGCGATTATTGATTGCTTTGGTGTCATTAGGATTAATGTCAATGGCTTTGTTGTAAGAATCTAGAGCTGCTTCATATCTTCCTAATTTTTCTAGTGAAATACCACGGTTATTCCAAGCCTCATAATCATCAGGATTAATTTCTATTGCTTTATTGTAAGAGGTGATTGCTGCTTCATATTTTCCTAAATCATCTAGTGCCACACCACGACCAAACCAAGCATAAGCATCATCAGGATTAATTTCAATTGCTTTATCATAAGAGGCGATCTCTTCTTGATATCTGCCTAAATTTCCTAAAGCCACACCACGGTTAGTCCAAGCTTGATAATCATCAGGATTAATTTCAATTGCTTTATCATAAGATATGATCGCTTCTTGATATTTTTCTGAAGCAAGTAAATCATTACCTTGATTGTAAAAATCTTCTGCGGATAGAGTAGGTATTGCTTCTGGTTTTTCTTCAGGAATATTGTCCAAATAGAGATTAATAGGAATGCCCCATTTAAAAGTACCTATTCTGGCTCCTCTTTCTATTGTTTCGTCAGATTGTAGTTCAGGCTTAGGAAAATTTTTAATTTCAGCTAACCGAGTAACTTCAACATCACTTCGACCATGTACAGCAACCACTTCTCCAAAAACGTTGATTACAGGACTGCCACTCATCCCTTTAGTAGTTACGGCTTGATAGGCAATGCCATAACCATCAGGCAAACTGTCAATTGCTGTCACGTCGCCAGAAACAAAGTGATTTACCAATCGACCACCACTATTAAAAAATCCCGATATATAAAGGCGTTGTGCTCGTTTAACCGTATTAGAATCACCTAGTTCAAGAATTTGATAAGGACATCTTTTGTCATCTGGGGTAAAAGTTAATAAAGCTAAGTCATGATTGGGAAAGCGTTGAATATTGCTAACTTCCCAGACTTTATTGTCGTTAGTTTTCAGCTTCAATTCTTCACTAGCAGAAACGACATGACGCGCAGTAAGCACAGTACAATTTGCCTTAATTCCTGGTACAAAAAATCCTGTGCCATGTCCACCTTGATCTTTATAGTTGATGAGAACGACACTCAGATCAACTTGACTAGCAATTTCTGAGATAGATCTTGTTTGAGTACAACCAGTTAGAGAAAATATGAATATTCCAAGAATAGGGAAACAATACCAAGCTTTCATCTCATACCTAAGCCATCTTACTTTCAGCTTAGCGCATTAGCTGTGACTGAGCGATTAAATAATTTTAAATTTTACGAGTTTGATAGGTAATTCTAGGTTAGAAAAACTCAGTAGAGTAGAAAGGGATACTATCTCGTCATTAAATTGGTACAAAAATATTTTGCACTATGGTTATATCTTTTCGATCTATCGACATTGCTACTATTTAGATAAAGATTTTTATAATTTAATTTGAATCAGTTTTTACTAATACTTATAGATTTAAGGATCAAAAAAATCCTTCTGAATCTGCTCTCTTTCCTAAACACCTAATAACTTATGCAAAAAAATGGCTTCTCCTCTCTCTGGATACAAGGTACAACCCGCACAGGAAAAACTTCTCGTTTAGTCCAAGAATTTAGTAAATGGGTTAGACATCAACTTATAGAAAAACAATCGAGAAATCGTCCCCAAGATAATTTGACTTCTGCTGTTTTAGTTTTAGCAGCCAATAACAATAATCGGAGACAATTAGCAGATACCCTAGCATCAGCAGTAGAAGGGACTTATCCTGTGATATGTAAAACTCCTGTGGGCTTTATTGCCGATGAAGTTGTCTTATTTTTGCCGCTTCTATTCGATCGCCTTAATATTAAAGCGCAGTTTCCTTTAAGATTACGTCCCGAAACCGAACAGGAATTAGCTACTCAATTATGGCGCGAGGAATCAGATTGGGATAGTTTGATTGCAGCTAATGGAGAATATCGTTTTGTACGTCAGACTCTTGATTTATTGCAGTTAGCAGGAGCAAGTGGGATTGTAGCTGAGGATATCCCAATTATTTTAGAGCAAGGTTTATCTGCCCAAGCAGGAGAAAGTAATCTCTATTATCGTATGGGGGAATTGATTATCAATTGGCGTCAATGGTGTTTAGAAAGAGGATTTTTAACCTATGGCATAATTTATGAACTTTACTGGCGTTATTTACTACTAAGCCCTCAATATCAGCATTATTTAATCAACCGTCACCAGGCAATTTTTGCTGATGATACCGACGATTATCCCGCGATCGCCAGAGACCTGTTTGAGTTATTGTTAGATCAAGGTACCTATGGTGTATTTACCTTCAATACAGATGGCAAAGTCCGCTTAGGGTTAAATGCCGATCCTGATTATTTACAAGGATTAGCAGAGCGATGTCTAGTTATTGAAACGGAGAGACAAAGAGATGGGGGAGATGGGGGAGATGGGGAGATGGGGAGATGGGGAGATGGGGAAGATAGGGGAGATAGGGGAGATAGGGAAGTAGGGGAAGTTACCTTCCATTACCCAAGCGCCATTGATTCGATAGTAAATTTGGTCACAGAAACAGCCTATGGAATACAAATCCCGAATTTTATTGAATCAATTCAAACAATTTCCCGGGCGGAATTATTAAGGGCTGTTGCCGATACTATTATTAAGGGAATCCAAGAAGAAGGCATTAAACCAGAAGAAATTGCGATTATTGCCCCTGGTTTAGATGAAATTGCCCGTTATACCTTAATTGAAATTTTATCAGCTAGTGGAATCGCGATCGCTCCTGTCAATGAACAACGACCTTTAATTAGTTCTCCTCCAGTCAGAGCCTTGCTCACTTTAATGGCCTTAGTCTATCCCGGTATTGGTAGATTAGTAGATCGAGATGCGATCGCCGAGATGTTAACTATCTTCTCGCAAAAACTAGAATCAGGAAAAGCGATTCCTCAAATTGACCCAGTGCGGGCGGGGTTATTGGCAGATTACTGTTATCATGTCGATCCAGAACAACCAGATTTATTACCAGTCGAATCCTTTCCTCGTTGGGATAGGTTGGGACATCAAGCTACCAATGCTTATCTAGAAATTGCTCAATGGATATCCGATACCAGAATTCAACAGCAGAAACAATGTTATCTCACCCCAGCTATTTTTATTAGTAAAGCGATCGAACATTTCCTAGAAAAAAATAATGACCTTGATTATCAAACCCTCTCTGCATTGCGGGAATTAATCGAAACCGCCCAACATTTTTGGGAAGTAGATCGCCGTATGCGCCAAAATGAACCAAGTTTACAAACTCAAGCAGTCACCGTTGCTCAATTTATTAAATTACTTCGTCGGGGTACGATTTCTGCCAATCCTCGCCCTACTCGTCAGTTTATTCCTCAAGAAAACTCCATTGCCTTAGCAACTATTTTCCAATATCGATCTCTACGAACTTCTCATCGCTGGCAATTTTGGCTCGATGCTGGTTCTCATCTTTGGAATAAAGGAGGTGCGGCAACTCTTTTTGGGGCCACCTTATTTCTTAAAAGCTGGTCAGGAAATACCTGGATGCCTGAAGATGAATATGAAATGGACAGACAGCGATTACAGCGTATTCTGCGAGATTTATTAAATAGAGTTACCGCAAGAGTGATTCTTTGCCACAGTGATTTAGGAGTCAATGGCACAGAACAAATGGGCCCTTTATTGCCTTTAGTACAATCTTCTGTACAAGTTGTTAAGTAAGTAGATATTTTATTTAGCGCAAGTACTTAAATTGCTGTAATTCCCCTTTCTCCCGTTCTAATTCTAATGATTTCTTCAACAGGAGTGACAAAAATCTTGCCATCGCCGATTTCGCCACTACGAGCAGCGAAAGAAACTTCTTGCACAACTTCTTCTACCAAGGTATCATCGATGACCACCTCAATTCTTAACTTAGGAAAAAAGTCAATCTTGTATTCGCTACCTCGATAACGAGTAGTTTTCCCTTTCTGGCGACCAAATCCTCGAACTTCTGAGACGGTCATACCAATTACCCCAGCTCCCACTAAAGCTAATTTGACATCTTCTAATTTATGAGAACGAATAACGGCTTCTACTTTCTTCAAAGTTTTGCTCCTAGAATTATATAAAAATTGATAGTTGCGGTGCGACCATGGAAATTAAAAATAGCTAATCCCCAATTCCTAATCATCCATTGAAGTGTATTTCAATTTATTGAAAATCGCTAATGTTGTTGCTTAAAGGAACTCAAGATAAGGCCATAAAAGTGTTTTAATTTAAAAGTTAAGACATAGTAGATCCTAAATTCTTTGTGTATCCGTTGGGATAATAATCAAGATTAAGCTATATTATTTGATGCTTTGTACTTTCCATAACCCAGCAAACTTTCCCAAAAAAAGCCAACAACATTAGCAACTTGGGACAGGAATAGCAAACAAGCGAGCCAAATGCCCAGGGGAGACGAACCTTGTTTGAATGGATAGGTAATAAGTTGAAAATAAAACACTAAAGGCTCAACTTTGACTCCTTCCTGGTTACGTTCTCCGTGGATTTGATGAAAGCAATATGCTCCACGACCATAGTTGAAATGTTGTCGCCAAAAAGAACTCAGAGTCAGGCCGTGGAAGTGGTTAATTTGCATATCAGGAGCGTAGTACATCTTAAAACCATTATCCAACCAGCGATCGCAAAATTCCCGATCTTCTCCAGCCGCTAGGGGAAAACTGGTGTCAAATCCCTCTAGTTTGTGAAAAATTTGACGAGGCATGGCAAAGTTATTGGAAGCGAAAAAGGTCGCATTTCCTCGAGCTTGATTGTAGTATTCGTAGAGATAATCGATTAGTAATTGGCTAGCGGTCGAGTAAGAGTTGTCGTTTAAGGCATTTACCGTACGACCACCAATCATGGCATCAGGAAAATCATTAAAAGCCGTTTCCACTGCCTGAAGCCAGTCAGAATAAGGTTGGCAATCATCATCAGTGAAAACCAGATAGTGACCACAGGCGGCGGCGGCTCCGGTGTTACGGGCACTGGCAGGACCAGCATTTTCCTGTTGAATCAGATGTATTGAGAAATGCTCTGTAAATTTATCTGTAATGGGATTCAGGGACATCTGGCTGCCATCATCCACCACGATAACTTCAAAGTGATCATGTCGATAGTCTAACTTTGCGATCGCAGACAAACAATTTTCCAGTCTTTCAGGTCGGTTATAGGTGGGAATAACAATTGAAAAGAGAGGTTTAAATGACATTTGATTATTTATTAATTTCTATCGTTGTAAAACTAACACCAAAATGGTGAATTACTAGAATCATGGGAAACTGGTAACTAATCTTAAAGCAACTTATTACTTAGTTAGAGTCAGTCTCAGCAGATGAAAACAGCTCGTAATCATTCTGAGAGTAGACGAATCGATTTGTATCCGCAAACAAAAACCTGTCCCGAATGCCATCAACCCTTCAAAGAGAAATATCACAAGCAAAGATGGATTGTAAAGTTGAGCGGAGAATTAAAAGTGAAGAAAATATTCTCGCCCTCTCCGGATATACCTTTGGACTAGATGTGATTGTTTATATTGGTCAGTTAAGGTATCGAGAAAACAAAAAGATAGAAGAAATAGAGATTGGGACAGTTATTGGCATCAGACTCAGCTCGCGATCGCTGCTTGATGACATCACTTTTAATTACACCCGTTATGAGATCTACCAGAAAATAATTGAATGTCTTCAGTTGAGATGTCAATAACTCAACTTCGCCGAGAACGAATCGCACCCCTTTTTTTGATACAACTAGAAAATTTTACTTTAAAATAAAACAGTTATATCAGGACTAGTCCTGCTATAGGTGACCGTATCAACAACTTGACCTCCTGGGTTTAGAAGTTCTACTGTGTCGCCATTGTTGTTTAAAGCCATTGATTGACCGCGACGTAAAATCAATTCGGATTCGTTAGGGCGCAAACTTCCTAATGAATCAAGATTCCAGAACTTTCCTGCTCGATCTCGCAGTCGCCAGCCAGTCAAATCTACTTCTTCCTCCCCAATATTTTTGATTGTGGCTGATTCTAGTTGAGTTTCATCACCATTGGGATTAGGCAGCAAACTGGAAATTTTAAGTGTGTTACCAGTATCTGGTTTTGGTGTACCACTCAAGTTCAAGCTAATCATAACGGGAAAATGATCGCTAACTTCTCTGGGGTCATAGCTCTGGTCAATGGTAACTGCTTGTACTAAGTCTTCTAGCTCGTTGGGTAACAGAATAAAATCGATCGCTGTCAATTCTCTATCCGGTTGAATTTCTCCGTCTCTGTTGGGGTCGAAATAACTGGTGTAGCGGTCTCTTTTTCTGATAAATTTAATAGTATTAATTAAATCATCATCAGGATCATTAGTACCTAAATTTTTCAGTTGAGCAAGAACATTGGTTATGGGTCGATCGTTATTTTTATCTAAAATATCGCCATCATAGTCGTTAAAATCTCCCAGGACAATGGGCAGATAATTATCACTTCTCAAATCAAGTGCTACTTGTCGGATGGCATCAGCCTGAGCTTGCCTTTGATCTTTGCGACTGTTAGATGGAGGTATGGCCAAAAAATGTAGTCCCACTAAAGCTAACTTATTACCGTTAATGTCGAACTTAGCAAAGTAGTTTTTAGATACAGATTTAATAACACCATTACTTTGCCCCTTGCGATCGTCCCGTTGAATAGTTTCAGTTTCAGGATCGATGCGAGTCAGCAAAGCGACATCCTGACCAGTCGCATTGTCTCTTCCCTTGACGAGATAAGGTTTGTAACCTTCACCGCTCAGAAAATTGTCATTAAATTTGGTTAAAGCAGCTATGTTTTCAACTTCCACTAGATTGATAATATCGGGGTTGTTGTTCTTGATGACATCAGCTATCTCTTTCATATGGGCATCTGCTGCTGTCTCGTCACTCTTCCACGGAAAATCTACACGGGAGCCCTCTTCAGGGTCAATTCCATCCCAAAGAAATTCCGCATTGTAAGTCATGATGGTAAGTTGAGTCGTATCGCTGCGACGATCTGCTGCTAAAGCAGAAGGCATAATTGCTACTGTACAATAAACTACTAATAGCAATGCTGTTATCCAAGTTGGTATTTTCATTTTGGTTTTCATGCGTCTATTCTCAACCAGCGATCGCCTTGAACTTCCCATTCTTTGAGTGTCTCAACTACTCTTGGAGTAGCTTTGCCATCTAGGCGATAACGACGGATCAATGAACTACTTAAATTTATAAGTCTAGCTAATTCACTATCGCTCAATCCTCGATCCGATGGGTCAAATTCTGGTTCTGGAGCAGCTTTAGTCTTACCAGATGGCATTTGGGATAATTTACTTTCAACTATTGTAAGTCTGGTCCTTAACTCTTCGATCTCTTCTCTTAACCCTGCTGTAGCTGAAGATTGGGGTAAAGTCGATTCAAACTGGGCAATCCCAATTTCAATGAGTTGGAGAATCGTCGGACTAACTTCTGGTTTACCACTGCGATGATGAGTTTTGGCGTGGAAATGCTCTAGGGCGATCGCACTGATTTGTTCATAAAGTTGATATGGTAAACGATATTCTTTTCCAGTTTGTTTCGATAATCTTTGGCAAAATTCTACTGCATCATCCCAAGAAACTTGCTCTACGTGTCGTTGGTTATTACCTCTGAATTTAGAGGGATTGTTCCCCATTAACTTTTGATACTGTGCTTGAGTAATTGTATATTTACCCATATAAAAAGACGAAACAGTCACCTCATGTTGAGGTTTTTCATAATCACTCCCTTCATCTCCTGGTGAACCCATCTTGAATGTTCCACCTGGAATAGCAATCATTTCTAATTTGACACCATTTCCCAAATCTTCAGTGAAATCTTGAGCTTGACTTTTTGTTCGCTTAACTTCTTCTAATTTTTCAAATTGCTGTTTGTGTACTCCCGAAGAATCACGATCATCATCGTTAAGAAGTATCTGATTGTCCTAATTTATCCCTAATTTATTCTGAGTTCTGGTTCTATCTGGATAAGGTGTAGATATTGAATGCGATCGCTAATCCCCATTGCTGTTACTCATTTTTTCCTCCATAACTTTCTCTGCCAGCAACATTTTCAATTGCAGCCAAAGCCGCCGCCGAACCCGCTAAAATATCTCGTTCTTCTCCCCCTAAATATAATCTGCCGAAACTTCCCACCGCATTTATCTGAAGAATATTAATTAAAGCAGCCTTCTCCGCCTCATTAGCAGCTAACGCAGCATAAGCTGCTGGTTGAACTTCCAAAACATATAAAGTTTGTCCTTCAAGCAATAGCTGTCCCCGACGATTACGATTGATCAATTGTGCTTGATAGGCATCGATATTACGGATAATTTGACTAGAAACCACCTTCGGTTTGAGACAATCGCGTTGATCAACTCCCAGGGCTTCTAAAATTGCTTTTCCCGCAGCTCTGACTTCTCCCTGTCTATTAGAATGGATTTCTAGTAAACCATATAATCTCTCGACAAATTGGACTCCCGGACGCACCACCGCAGCCTTTAAAGCCACATCGGTAATTCGGTTAATTTCAATTCCTGGAGAAATTTCAATCCACAAAGAAGCATCCCCTGGTAAGGGCAAAAATCCTAAAGCAACCGTACCGATATAAGCTGCATGTTGTGACTGTAAACGGTCTAAATAAACGTAACTACGCAGTTCTACACCCAAAATCTTCTTCCCCTGATTAAAAACTGTTATTTAAACCATAGCTTGGTCGCTTTATAAAGTATTACTTTGCCGCTACCATCTTCAAAAGTCAATAGTTTTGTTAGCCAATCATATCGGATTTTAGATGGATTAAAGCATTTCTTTGCCGATATACAACAATTAAGAACGTTTTGAATTAGTTAATGGGGAGTTAATTGAGATACTCCTGCAAGTTTTTTGCTTTGAATGGAGTTGGAAATATTTACCCTAGACTAATTAAAGATTTACTTATTTTCAATGAATGCCAATCGCTTGCGGTCATGATTGATTGCGATCGCAATAAGTATTTCAGTTCAAAAGCTTAAGATTTGAAGAAAAAATTAAATATAATTAATTATCCTACGATTATGTCCAGTTAAAGCTACAATTGTCCCAAATTTGTAATTTGATCCTCGATCAAATATCTTTATGCGAGCTTTATTACTCTATCCTCGATTTCCTCAAAGTTTTTGGTCTTTTGAAAAAACTCTGGCTTTAGTAGACCGCAAAGCTTTATTGCCCCCTTTAGGGTTAATTACTGTAGCAGCAATTTTTCCCCAAGAATGGGAATATAAGCTAGTAGATCGCAATGTCCGTTCCGTAACAGATGCAGAATGGAAATGGGCAGATCTGGTAATACTCTCAGGTATGATTGTCCAAAAAGCCGATCTGCTTGCTGGTATCCAAGAAGCTAAGTCTCGTGGGATTCCTGTGGTAGTTGGGGGGCCTTATGCGACATCTTTACCTGATGAGGTGGCAGCAGCAGATTATTTGATTTTGGATGAAGGGGAAATTACAATTCCTCTTTTTGTAGAAGCATTTAGTCGAGGAGAAACACAAGGAACATTTCGTAGTGCAGAAAAGGCTGCGGTGACAGAAACTCCAATTCCTCGCTACGATTTATTAGATTTTGATGCCTACGACAATATGTCAGTGCAGTTTTCCCGTGGTTGTCCTTTTCAATGTGAATTCTGCGATATCATTGTCCTCTACGGTCGTAAACCTCGAACTAAAGCACCTAAACAACTCATAGCAGAACTAGAATGTCTCTACAATCTTGGTTGGCATGGTGCAGTTTTCATGGTGGATGATAACTTCATTGGCAACAAACGTAACGTTAAACTGTTGCTCAAAGAATTAAAAGTCTGGATGAAGGAAAAGGATTATCCTTTTAGTTTTCTGACCGAGGCTTCTGTTGATTTGGCAAACGACTCCGAATTAATGGAATTGATGGTAGCTTGTAACTTCAAAAGAGTTTTCCTCGGGATTGAAACTCCTGATGAGGCAAGTCTAGCTTTAACTCAGAAATTTCAAAATACCCGCGATCCTCTAAGTGAATCGGTAGATAAAATCACCAGAGCAGGATTGCAAATTATGGCGGGTTTTATTATTGGTTTTGATAATGAAAAAGCGGGAGCTGGCGATCGCATTGTGCGGTTTGTCGAACAAACTGGAATTCCCTTGGCAATGTTCAGTATGTTGCAAGCCTTACCTAATACAGCTTTGTGGCATCGTTTAGCCAAAGAAGGCAGATTATTAAATCAAGACGCCAATGCTAACCAAACTACCTTGATGAATTTTATTCCTACTCGACCCCTGGAAGATATTGCCCGAGAATATGTCAATGGTTTTTGGACTTTATACGATCCAGAAAAATATCTAGCTCGTATTTCTCGTTATTACCTGAAATTAGGAATTCCCCAACATGTTATGAAGCGCAAAATCGATCCCAAAACTATTAAGGCACTCTTAACTCTTTGTTGGCGACAAGGGTTTATTCGTTCTACACGCTGGAAATTTTGGTACAACATGATGAGAATTTATCTCCGTAGTCCTCGTCTGGTGCCTCTTTTCTTGATATCCTGTGCTTATATTGAACATTTTACCGAATATCGGCAAATTGTTCGCGATAAAATTAATGCTCAACTAGCTGCTTATTTAACAACCAAAAAAGAACCAGAAGCAGTGCTTAAAGTTTAGATGGCAAATCAAAAACATAGTGATCTTATTGTCATTGGTGGTGGTGCAGCGGGCTTTTTTGGCGCGATCACCTGTGCTACTGCCAATCCCATGGCGAGAGTTACTATCTTGGAAGCAGGACGCCAACCTCTGGCCAAAGTAAGGATTTCAGGTGGGGGGAGATGTAATGTTACCCATCATTGTTTTGAACCTGCTAAGTTAGTCCAAAATTATCCACGAGGCAATAAGGCTTTACGCGGCGCTTTTAGTCGGTTTCAACCCCAAGATACGGTTAAATGGTTTGAGTCTCACGGAGTTAAGTTAAAAACGGAAGCCGATGGACGAATGTTTCCAATTACAGATGATTCGGCAACGATTGTTAATTGTTTGTTGCAAGCAGCAGAACAAGCAGGAGTAATTTTACGCACAGGAACAGTTGTAAACTCAGTTAAGAAAAACTTAGATCAGGGCTTTCAACTTACCTTAAAAAATGGCGAAACATTACAATGTAACTCTGTTTTAATTGCAACGGGTAGTAATCCTTTAGGTTATCGTTGGGCCAAAAAATTAGGACATACTATCGAATTGCCTGTTCCTTCTCTATTTACCTTTCAAATTAAAGATCCTAGATTACAAGGATTAGCAGGTGTTACGGTTGAGAATACTAAAGTTCGTTTATTGGATACTGGTAAAATCAAACTCGAACAAACAGGCCCTTTATTAGTTACCCATTGGGGTTTAAGCGCCCCAGCTATTCTTAAGTTATCTGCTTGGGGAGCTAGAATTTTATATGATCATAAATATAATTTACCCCTAGAAATTAATTTACTACCACAATATAATCAAGAAACTCTAAAACAGGAGTTGAACAAAATAAAATTATCAATTCCGAAGAAAAAAGTTGTTACTTACTGTCCTTTATCTCTTCCCAAAAGATTATGGCAAAATTTAGTTAACTATGTGGGTATTAAATCATTAAAAAATTGGTCAGAATTAAATAAAAAAGAATTAAATAAATTAACTTTAGAATTATTACAAGGTAAATATCAAATTATAGGCAAAGGAGTTTTTAAAGAAGAGTTTGTCACTTGTGGCGGTGTAAATCTCAAAGAAATTAATTTTAAAACCATGGAAAGTAAAATTTGTCCCAACCTTTATTTTGCTGGCGAAGTTTTAGACATAGATGGGATAACTGGTGGTTTTAATTTTCAGAGTGCTTGGACAACAGGATGGCTAGCAGGTAAGGCTCTCGGAACTAGCTCTCAAGACAAAACTATCAATAAATATTAATATTTAAACTATAGTTAGAGTTGAAGAGTTTAGCAGTAACTAATGCAGAGTTCTATGGATTTTACAAGATTAAATAGGTTGCTAGCCAACTCTAGCTATCAAGAACTTGGGCTGCGAGCCAAAGAATACCTACAATATCAAAACAGTGTTGGTGAGGAACAAGAATTAGCAGAAATCACCATGTATAACTCTATGGTCAGTTTTCTACAGGATTTGGGTATGGAGCAACAGCAAGCCGAAGAATATTGTAATGAACGTGACCACTTAACCGAACTAGCTCAATACATTAGCTCTATCTTGGGATGATAGATATAGAAATTATGAGAATATAGCGATCGCAAAATAGGAGCAAAATTTAAAAAGCGCGATCGCTATTTATCAAAAATCATGGAAATTATTTACTTTAGACAGAAGTTAAAATTTCAATTTGATCGCATAAGGAATAATCTTCAAAAATTGCTCCTCTAGCAATTAAATCTTGTTGTAGCGATCGTGAAATACCACAATTATAACCAAAGCGAGTATTTTCAACCTTAGCACCACTTAAATCAGCATCAGTTAAGTTAGCTGCTAGTAATTGAGCATTACTCAAATCGGCACCTATTAGATTAGCTCCAATTAAGGTCGCACTATTTAATTGACTATAGGTTAGGTTGGTTTGAACTAGTCTGGCATTATTGAGGTCAGCATATTTAAGGTTAGCACCATTCAAATCTGCTCCACTTAGGTCAGCATTTCTCAGGTTGGCTTGCTTAAGAAATATACCTCTAAGTTCGCTAAGCCTGAGTTTTACTCTTTCTAAGTATCTTCCCTCAAGATTTTGGCTCTTAATTTCCCTGACAAAGCTATTTTTAGTATCGAGCTTGTTTCTTAGCTCTCTTGCTTCAGTTTCTGAATCGATTAGTTTGACATTTTCAATAGTTTTGCTTAATACTTCAGTAACTTCTCCTGATTGAATGAGAATTATTAGTTGTTCTAAGTCTTCTTCCAAACCTTCAAAAACGAGTTTGATAATGCCTTTCTTAGCATCAACGAGCTGGATATTAATACCTTTAAACTTTGATTGCAATCTCTGCTGAATTTGAAGAATATCTGCTAAATTTTTCGTCTCAAATTCATTGCTAATAGCTATTTCAAGAAATCTGGTTGTTATTTCTGTCTTGTGAGTAGGCTTCGTTTCTGGTTGTTCTTCTTCTGAGCATACCGTTGCTGAATTGATATTCAGAATATCTATTAGTCCTGTCATAAAAAAAAGGGCCATTACGGGAGGTTGCACTGATTCGAGAATTAATTTGGTTTCCTGTTTGATAGCAGCTTTATAGATCATTACTAATGCTCCTAGACCAGTACTATCAATCATTTTAGTTTGACTAAAATTAAGTACTATTGTTTGGGGGGGGTTGAGCTTGCTGCAATAATTCCTCTACCATTTTTTGGAAGATCGCCGCTTCTAATACCGTAAAGCGTTTTGGTAAATCTAGTATGGAATGTTGATTAAATATAGACAAAGATACTTTAGATGATTTAGTAGTCATTAGTTATCAATTATCAGTTTCTGGGTTTAACTACGTTTTTCTATAACTAAGATTGGGGATTTGCCCTAAGTCACATAAAATAATGAGCGTTGGGGAATGCGTAATGCTAGAAATAATGGACTTAATTTTATTGATCTAATAACTTAAGTTAATACTTTAAAAATATTATGATCTCAGAAACATTTCTACCCAAAAATTACTGATCTTTGGTGCTCCATACTGATTACTTTGAGTAAAAACACTGATCCAAATAGGAACAAAACGCTTACATAAAAATTATCTTCTGTAAAAACACTAATAGTGATCGCCGAAGAGAGAATCTTCGCCACCAGATGCACATCAAGACAAATATCAAATTACCAACTGAAGTTTATTGAAATTTGTCAAGATTTTGGGAGCTCTAGAGGTTACTTCGTTAGCCTAATAGTGAGAGATGTAATACAGATACATCAGCCAAAAGTTCTCACTGCAAAATCAAGAGAGGAGATTTCAATGAATCAACTCATTCTCCTTTATGTTGGTTTAGTTGCATCATTGATTATTGCTGTTGGATTACTTGTATTGGGAACAGAAATGTTACGTAACATCGAATCCTTCTGGTGTCCGATTCGCTTTTATTCTGAGAAAAAATGTGAAAATTGCCAACTCGATTTTCCTGATGTTGCTGATAGCTGGGTAGCAGCTGATGGAACCATGGAAGATGTCACCAAATTACTAGAATCTAAATATACTCCCAACCAAGAAGAACGAGCTTGGTATGGTCATCCTTAATGGTAAAACTTGTTAATAGGATGCAAATGGCTTTTGCTGAAACTTATATCAATGGCTTAGAGATTCCTGATTCATTATGTCTGAAACTATTGCATAATTTTACAGAAGTTTTGTATCACAAATTTCCTTCTTTAATGATTGCTTATGATTGGATTACTAAAGAAAGCGATCGCCTTGCTGAAGGGTCACAAGAATTAATGGAGATTCAGTACAACCTATCCGAAGAGATGTTCAGATTAATGTTAGGTGAAAGTGAAATAATGTATCCCAAATATTCTATGGCACTATGGGAAAAAGGGGCATCAAATATAGAAGAAGCACAAATTGCTATGTTAGATGACTTAATTGAAAAAACAGAGATTAAAGATGGAGATGAGATTTTAGATATAGGTTGTGGTTGGGGTTCTGCTGTTAACTATATTTTGCAAAAATTTCCCTCTACTAATACTAAAGTAACTGGGTTGAATTTTAGTCGCGAACAATGCAGATATATTCGTCAAAAAATAAACAATGACAATTATCCTTTTACTTCAGAGCGATTTACTCTATGCGAAGGGGATTTTAATGATGTTGTTTTTACCCAGAAATTTGACAAAATCATCTCACTTGGTGTGTTTGAACATATTGGCAATATGACTAAATCCTTGGAAAAAGTTGCCTCATTTTTGAAGCCTGAAGGAAAAGTTTTTATTCATATCATCAGTACCAGTTTACCTCACAATATTTGGGCTCCTTTCATTCAGAAATACATTTTCCCCAATACAAGAGTTTGGCACTATGATTTTATTCCCAACTGCAATAAACATCTCAAAACTATTGATAGATGGTATATCAATGGTTTAAATTATGCAAAAACCCTAAGAGCATGGTTAAGAAACTTTGACAAGAATCAAGACGTAATTAAAACCTTAGATTTTGGTATGGACTATGCCAAATTTAAACGGATCTGGAGACTTTATCTTATCTGGTGTATTGCTTATTTTGAAGCAGGTCAGGGAAATTTTTTAGGTAATGGGCAATATTTAATGGTTCATCAGTAGAAAATTAAATATTAAACGAAGTAGGGTTAATTCATGAATTAACCCTACTAAATTCTCTTGACTTATTTAGAATTACTATAGTTTCAGAAATTTACAATAAGTAAACCAAAATAAATAGCACTAGCCAAATAACATCGACAAAGTGCCAATAAATCTCTGCTGCTTCGACGCCGAAATGACTGCTACTAGAGTAATGTCCCTCTGTACGCGATCTCCACAATACTGCGAGAATTAATAGTACACCACAAGTGACGTGTAAACCATGAAATCCAGTTACGGCAAAGAAGCAACTGGTAAATAGATTAGTAGTCAAACCAAATTCGGCATGGAAATATTCATATCCTTGTCCGCATAGGAAGGCGATGCCCATCACAGCAGTTAGCGCAAACCATTTTTGTAAGCCAGCAATATCATTTTTCTTGAGTGCTGCTTGTCCTTGGTGCATCACAAAACTACTAGAAACCAGAATTACAGTATTAATAATTGGTACTAGTAATTCCATTTCAGGAGTACCTTCAGGAGGCCAAGCAGGAGATATAGTGCGATAAATTAAGAAAGCAGCAAATAATCCGAGGAAAGTCATGCTATCGGATATTAGAAATATAAAAATCCCAAACATCCGATGATCTGGATGTCCATGATGACCCACGTCTTGATGACTATCTACGATAACTTGTGAATGATCTAAAGCTGAACTTTGCATATCTTAGTTGATTGTTAATTTTTTGTTGATTGATAATTATCTAAGTAGGACGACTTCTAAGGGCGCAAGCCTCTCTTGGTGCGCGTCTCTTGGTCAGCATTCCCAAGCCAGTCCGTTGCGGGGGTTTCCAAGGGGCTGTCTTCTGCGGTGGAAGCCCGTCGAGGTTCACTCGACATGGGAACGTCCACCGTTGGGGTCTCCCCAGAAGTTTATACGCCCCGCCCCGTTGTAGGAACTAGCGTTTGCCCAGAACACGGAGCTGGGTAAACGTCTTACGCCGCCCTAAAGGATACCGCTGCCCCTTCGGGTAGAGCTTCGCAAGCGCATAACGCGGGGTCTGACCGCTTCCTTAGCGGATTACCAATCCGCAGGGTCGCACCGCTTGCGCCCCTACTAGTAACTGAAAAATGGTTACTGATAAATGGTCAATGGTCAAACTCGCGCGTTCCCGAGCCAGTCCGTTGGGCGGGTTCCCCGACTTGAAGGAACTGGCGTTTGCGCCTGCCCTAAAGGATACACCTTCGGATAACGGCGGCGCGGGGTCGCTCGTCAATGATCAATGATTAACTGCTAACCTCAGCTAACATCTCTTCAAGATCTTCTTCCATATCTGAAGTTTCACTATCTATTCCATACTCGTAAGGTCCTGCCCATAAGACAGGCTCTTCTTCAAAGTTCTCAATAATTGGTGGAGAGGAAGTTTGCCATTCTAAAGTAAGAGCACGCCAAGGATTACGGGGTGCTTGTTTTCCTTTAAAGACACTCCAAACAATATTAATCACAAAAGGAAGAGTCGATATTGCCAAAATATAAGACCCAATGGTAACTAACTGATTAATGCCAGCAAACTGGGGATCATACATCGCAACACGACGATTCATTCCTTGTAATCCCACAGAATGCATGGGTAAAAAAGTTAAGTTGAAGCCAATAAAAGTCAAAGCAAAGTGAATCCGACCTAAAGTTTCATTGACCATGCGCCCCGACATCTTAGGAAACCAATGGTACACTCCAGCAAATAAACCAAATACTGAACCACCAAATAGAACATAGTGGAAATGGGCAACCACGAAATAAGTATCATGGACATGGATGTCGAAAGGCACAGAAGCCAGCATAACTCCACTTAATCCCCCGATCAGGAAAGAAGACAGAAAACCAATGCCAAAAAGTAAAGCACTATTGAGATTCAATTTTCCGCCCCAAAGGGTAGCACACCAGCTAAAAACTTTGATTCCTGTGGGAACAGCAATGATCATGGTAGTTGCCATAAAAAACATCCGTAACCATCCAGGAGTACCACTACTGAACATGTGATGTGCCCAAACAATTAAGCCCAAGAAACTGATTGCCAGACTAGAATAAGCGATCGCTCTATAACCAAAGATTGGTTTGCGGGCATGAACGGGTAATACTTCGGATATTACGCCAAAAAATGGCAATATCATAATATATACAGCTGGATGGGAGTAAAACCAGAACATATGCTGGTACACAACCGGATCTCCTCCCCCTGTAGGATTGAAGAAAGAGGTGCCAGCAATCAAATCAAAGGATAATAAGATTAAAGCTGCCGCCAGTACTGGAGTACCTAATAAAACTAGAGCAGAAGTCGCCAGCATTGACCAGCAGAACAAAGGCATACTATGGATATCCATCTCAGGGATGCGCATCCTCAAAATTGTGGTGACAAAATTCATCGCCCCCAAAATTGAAGAAGTACCCAAAATCAGTAATGACATAATCCAAATTTCTTCTCCCCAGACTCCACTAACTATGCTGAGAGGTGGGTAGGATGTCCAACCTGCTTGAGGCGCCCCCACAAAAAAGCTCGATAATAACAGAACGCCCCCCGGAGGAACCATCCAAAATGCAACTGCATTAAGTCGCGGAAAAGCCATATCTTCAGCGCCAATCATCAGAGGAATTAAAAAATTGGCAAAGGCAGCCCCTGCAGGCAGTATCCACAGGAACAACATAATTGTCCCGTGCATAGTCATAAATTGGTTATAGACCTCTGGTTGGAGTAGATCAGGGTCAGGAGTGGCAAGTTCAGTACGCATGACTTCGGCTAAAAAACCCCCTACAAAGTAGAAGAAGAAGGCGGTCACTAAATATTGAATGCCGATTACTTTATGGTCGGTACTAAAACCAAAATAATCTTGCCACTTTCTTGGTGGATGTTCGATTGCTATTGCTGACATGATTAATTTTTGATGGTTAATTGTTGATTGCTGATTGCTCACTACTCATTGCCACGGCTCCAGGAGTATCAGTTAGGGCAAAAGTATTATCTTGAATCCATTGCTCAAAATCTTCTGGACTATCGACGGTCATTGTTGTTTTCATGCCGCCGTGAAAAGCGCCACAAAGTTCGGCACAAATTATAGGATAGTTCCCTAGGCGATTAGAAGTAAAAGTCAATTGCACTTCTCTTCCTGGAATTACATCTTGTTTGAGACGTAATTCGGGCAGCCAAAAGGCATGAATCACATCACTTGCAGTCATTTTCAGTTGCACCGGGCGATCAATCGGCACATGCATCTCTCCTGAAATGACTCCGCTTTCGGGATAGGTAAAAATCCAAGCATATTGCAGTCCCTGAACTTCAATAACTAAAGGCTCAACATTAGGATCGCTGTTGGGGGAAGCCCCTAAACCAAGAGCAATAGATTTGTTATCAGAATTTAATGCGACTAATTGTCCATGGTCATGATGTTCATGAGCCATTTGGGAACCACCATGATCCATTGATGCCATAGGATCTAGTCCTCCCATTTCGTTGTAGACTTCAAAACTATAAATAGCGAGAATAAAAACAATTACTGTCGGAATTGCTGTCCAAACTATTTCTAAGGGCACATTGCCTTCTACCGGAGGACCATCGGTGGTATCCCCTTTCTGACGACGAAATCTAATTACAGAATAGATTAAAACCCCTTCTATTAGGAGAAAGAGACCTGTTGAGATGGTCATCATCAAGTTGAACAGACCATCAACTTCTTGTGCCGTCTCTGATGCTGCAGCAGGCATTAGTCCGTGGTTTTGACCATACCAAAGACTAATCAAAGTCAGGATTATGCCTGCTAGTAAAGTAATAATGTTGCTAGGAACTTTCACGGATTTTTCTCGGTTTGGTATTGGAGTTAACTATTTTGAGGACTGAATTTGAGGGTTAAAGATGAATGAAAAAATTAAATAAAATTGCAGTTCAAAAACTAATCCTTTCTTAGTACTAGGGTAATCCAAACTGGCAGCAAGAAATTGTATAACTGTACTATTTCTGTCAATTCTTTGGGATTTTTTAAGATCTTTTTTCTCACGTAAGGAATATCTTTTAATACATTTTTTTAGAGAATAGTTGGAATTTTAATCTTTTCTTTAGGTAGTGTATAGTTTCGTGAAGCAATTTTTAAAGCAATCTGAAGAATCTTCAAAACAATACATATGTAAACGAAGTCTCGTTACAGTAATAAGGAAGAATTTTAAATGTAAATAGCAATATTTTTTTTCATAATAAAACAACTAATAATTCCTAATTTTCATGACAGATTCGGTATTTCAGAACCCACAAAAAAAAATAACCACCGAAGCTACACCGCAGATTTGGATTCGTCGCTTAGTATGGAAAATTGCGATCGCAACCCTATTATTGATGGCTGTTGGTAGTGCTACCAGAGTAATGAATGCGGGCTTGGCTTGTCCGGATTGGCCTTTATGTTATGGTCAACTAGTTCCGACCCAGCAGATGAATCTCCAAGTATTTTTGGAATGGTTTCACCGCCTGGATGCAGCCTTAATTGGCTTTAGCGCGATCGCCTTATGCGGTTTATCCTGGTGGTGGCGTCGGGAATTACCCTCTTGGATACCCTATGGGGCAACGGTGGCACTTTTTACTATTGTTTTCCAGGGAATTTTGGGTGCGTTAACCGTAACCCAATTACTACGGTTTGACATTGTGACTGCTCACTTGGCGATGGCTTTGCTGTTTTTCTGCATTCTTATTACCATTGGCGCATCATTAACAACCGTGTCTAGTAGTCCCACTATTCCTCGCTCTCTAGGCATTTCGGGTTTAATAGCTGCGACTTTAATTTATTTGCAGAGCTTACTCGGTGGTTTAGTGGCTTCTCGTTGGGCGTTACATCAATGCTTTGGCAGTTCTCAACTTTGTACCGTGATGAATAGCCATATTATCGGCGTTGTTCCGCCAACCCTTGCGATCGCTTTTCTTAGTTGGCGAGCCTATCGGACACCCATATTGCCAAACAACCTCAATATTCTTTGGAAAGTCGCTGGTAGCTTAGTTATCTTGCAAATACTCCTGGGGATCGCCACTTTCTCCTTGCATCTCCAAGTTGAACCTTTAACAGTAACCCACCAAGCTGTTGGTGCAACTTTACTCGGAGTATTAGTTGCTTTTACTGTACTCGCATTTCGTAATTCCCAAAGTAGCAAGCAATACCAAACAACAGCAATTAAGAACTAAAGCTTAAAAATAGGCTTAATATCTTTTTTATTGAGCTTAAATACAACTAACAGACATCTAAAGCTTTATATTAGTCGAATTTGAGAAGAGAACAATTTTATGCTCGGCACTAATACCGCCCGTTACAGTCAAAATATCCTCGACACGATTCATAGTTATTATCAACTCACCAAACCGAGGATTATTCCTCTGTTGTTAATTACTACTGCCGCTTCAATGGCGATCGCATCATCGGGGAGAATTCAGCCCTTACTCTTACTGATCACTCTAATCGGAGGAACTCTAGCAGCCGCCTCCGCCCAAGTACTCAATTGCATCTATGATCGCGATATTGACTACACTATGGTGCGCACCAGAAAGCGCCCCCTTCCTTCAGGTAAAATCCACCCCCGTAATGCCCTCATCTTCGCTATTATTCTGGGATTACTGGCTTTTTCCCTGCTCACTGTCTGGGTAAATCTGTTGGCAGCTTGTTTAGCTATGTCGGGTATTGTCTTCTATATGTTGATCTATACCCATTGGCTCAAACGTCACACCACCCAAAATATAGTCATTGGTGGTGCCGCAGGCGCAATTCCGCCCCTAGTTGGTTGGGCTGCGGTAACAGGAGATTTAAGCTTAGCTCCTTGGATTATTTTCACCCTGATTTTCCTCTGGACTCCACCCCATTTCTGGTCTTTAGCACTGATGATCAAGGATGATTATGCTCAAGTAGGAGTACCGATGTTACCTGTCGTAGCAGGAGAATCAACTACTGCTAATCAGATTTGGATTTATAGTTTACTGACTGTTCCCTGTAGTTTATTATTAGTGTTTCCTTTGGGAATTTCAGGATTATTCTATGGCGCGATCGCAGCTTATTTAGGATACGATCTTTTACGCAAATCTTGGCAGTTGAAACAAGAACCAACAGATAAACAATTAGCTCGTTCTTTGTTTAAATTTTCAATTATTTACATGATGTTGTTATGTGCAGCAATGGTAGTTGATAGTTTAC
This sequence comes from Xenococcus sp. MO_188.B8, assembly GCA_030065615.1. GTDB lineage: Bacteria > Cyanobacteriota > Cyanobacteriia > Cyanobacteriales > Xenococcaceae > Xenococcus. The sequence goes on from JASJDR010000031.1 coordinate 31,473, forward strand.
CAATGATTCATAATTGGGTTAGTTTATAAATCTAATTTTTTCTTCCGTAGGATGGGTTAGGCATAGCAATAATTTTGAAACTCTACTGATGAATGTTTAATTAATGCCGTAACCCATCATTTGTTTTATCTCACGCAGAGGCGCAGAGGCGCAGAGAGAGAATTTTTAGGAGCTTTATAAGGGTTATGGCTAATGATTCTGGGATTAAAGTAGAAAATCGTCGTTCCATATTACAAAAAGAGCTAAAAGTAGATTTCAAGAGTCTTTTATTAGCTGTGGGGAAAGGTGCAGTTAATGTTGGTTTTTTGCAATGGGATGACTTAGCAGAAAATGGAGTTGAACTATTAGAATCCTTGGGACTAGAAACTAAGCCAGAAGAGATCGCTGGTTTGCTAATAGTTCGTTCGATGAAGCAAGCCATAGCTAATCTGATTAAAGAGTATGAGGCTTCATTAAGAGAAAAGCCTGAAAATTCAAAAGATTTATCTAATCAAATAAACTCTGCTATAAGTAATCAAGAATTAGTTATCAATAGTGATTTTTTTGAGCATCCAGAACAGTTATTTCTAGTTTCAGAAATTCAAACAGCTTTTGCGGAATGGTTGAAAGCTTTTGTTGAGAAAGAGATTGATGCGGAAAAAATTAGTAGTAGCTTTCCTGCTTATTTTGTCGAAGCTCTTAACGAAGAATGGTTGACCCGCAATCAAGAATATTCAGTTATTCAGGAAATATTAGATACGCCATTTACTCAAGCAAACAAAAGACAACAACAATGGTTGCGTTATCGAGCCTGGTTACAAAAGCAGATAGAAGAACCAATGTTTGCAGAAGCCTTTGGCTTAAAACAAGTTTATGTTCCCTTAAGAGCTTATTACGTAGATAAAATTAAGCTGCCAGAAAATGAAGGAATAGAGCGCAGTCTAGATAGAGGCACAGAAAATAAAAGAAGAGCTGTTAAACTTCAAGAATCTCTAGATAAATGGTTGACAGAACAAAATAAAGATGATGCGATTCGTTTGATAACAGGTGGTCCTGGTAGCGGAAAATCTTCTTTTAGTAAAATTTTCGCAGCACAACGAGCAGCTAAAGGAGATATCCAGACATTATTTATTCCGCTACATAAATTTAGTCATGGGGATGATTTAGTCAAAGCAATTGGCGAATTTGCTCAAACTAATTGTTTTCTTTCTCATAACCCGATAGAAAGAGATAACGAAGATTTGCGATTGCTGATTATTTTTGATGGCTTAGATGAATTATCGATGCAGGGCAAAATTGCTGAAAATGCCGCTAAAGATTTTGTGGAAGCAGTCAGATTTTTGGTCTCACAATTTAATTCTTATAAAACTCGTCTTCAGGTGATAATTAGCGGAAGAGAAGTAGTAATGCAAGCCAACCATAAACAACGTTATCCCCATCAACTTCTGTATTTGCTGCCCTATTTTTTGAAAAGTGGCAAACAGTACTATATTGATATTGACGAAGAAAATATCTTGCAAGAAGACCAAAGGCAAGCTTGGTGGCGAAATTATGGCAAGGCTAAAGGGAAAAATTACGACGGTTTACCTGATGAACTAGATCGAGATAATTTAGTTGATATTACAGCACAACCATTATTAAATTATTTGATGGCTCTAAGCTTTGAACGCGATAAATTACAGTTTACTGCCGAGACAAATCTCAATGAAATCTATGCTGATTTGTTAGAAGCTGTCTATGAAAGAGGATATGAGAAGCATGTTTATCGTCCATTAGAAGGTATTAGGATAGAAGAATTTATCGGAATTCTCGAAGAAATTGCTTTGTCTTGTTGGCATGGCAACGGGAGAACGACAACGGTTAAAGAAATTGAGAATCATTGTGCCAAGAGCGGTTTAAGTCAAATTTTAATAAATTTTCAAAATAGCTTCGAGCAAGATTCCTCAGCATGTATTACTCGTTTACTAGCAGCTTTTTATTTTCGTGAGAGTGGAGGCATTCGAGGCCAAGAAAAAACCTTTGAATTTACCCATAAAAGTTTTGGTGAATATCTCACTGCTAATCGTATTGTCGAAGAAGTTAGATATATCTATGAAGCTTTAGAAGAGAGAAAAAACCATTTTCGCAAAGGTTATGATGAGGTCGATGCTTTAGTGAGATGGGCTAATCTCTGCGGGCTTTCCCCAATAAGCGAATATTTATTTGATTTTGTTTGGGACGAAATTGAATTGATTTATGCAGAAGAACCTGAATTAGTTAAAAATTGGCAGAAAATGCTTTGTCACTTGATCGAGGTGATGTTAGCTAATGGAATGCCGATGGAAAAATTAGATCCTCGTCCTAATTATCAGGAAGAAAAGCGTCAAGCTCGTAATGCAGAAGAATCATTACTTGCAGTATTAAATGCTTGCGCGAGAACTACTAAAGAAATTTCCCAGATTAATTGGCATTCTAAAGAAGCCTTAGGCTCTTGGATAGCTAGTTTGCAACCACAGAGAACAGGAATTAAAAATACTCTTACTTTTCAGTGTCTGAGTTTTTTAGATCTTGAAAACTCTATTTTATATATTAGAGATTTTCATCTAGTTAATTTTAAAAATAGCCATTTGCAAAAAGCAAAGTTTTATTCGGCTAATCTTGAGGGGGCTAATCTTGAGGGGGCTAATCTTGAGAAAGCTATTCTTCAGAGAGCTAATCTTCAGGGAGCTAATCTTGAGGGGGCTAATCTTGAGAGAGCTAATCTTGAGAGAGCTATTCTTCAGAGAGCTATTCTTCAGAGAGCTAATCTTGAGGGGGCTCATCTTGAGGCGGCTAATCTTAGGAGAGCTAATCTTGAGGGGGCTCATCTTAGGAGAGCTAATCTTCAGGGAGCTAATCTTCAGGGAACAATTTTAGAAGGCAAAGATATTGCTGAAATTACGGTAGTAAGAAATTAATTCGGCAAAGGTTTTCCTGTAGCTTGTAAATTTAGAATTAACTCTTCCATCACTTCTAAACCATTTTGCAGCGCTTCTTGATAAGTATTCCCATCCGATACAGGCTGCATAATTTCATTTTCAAAGTCGGGAAGATAAACGAAATAGCATTCATCTTCTTGACTCTGGATAATAGTAATTTGATATTTAGGATTCATTTTTTGTCATTGTCAGAAGATTAATTGCGATAATGAAGTCTAGATTTTACGCGATCGCAAATTACCAGATTTTATGTGATCGCGTCTCCCTAAAATCATCTTATAACTACACTTCGTACTATAGTGCCATAGTAAAAATTGCAACTCAATACATTACCTTATCTGCGTTTATCTGTGTTCATCTGTGGATTATATTTAAACAGATATTAGTTTCCCGATCTCTAAAGTTTATCCTGTAGCTTGTAAGTTTAGATGAACTCTTCCATCACTTCTAACACATTTTGCAATGCTTCTTGATAAGTATCTCCATGCGATACAGGCTACATAATTTCATTAGCAAAGTTGGGAAGAGAAACTAAATAGCATTCATCTTCTTGACTCCAAGCAATAGTAACTTGATATTTAGGATTCATCTTTTGCTCTCCTTATAGCTTCTTTGACCTGTTTTTCTAAATAAGCTTTAGCATCTGCTCCATCTTTACCAGGAAGATTTACTCTAATCGTAGTACCAGGATATTGGTATATTGCATGACTTCCTTTGTCTCTGGTTATTGGTAAAGAAGGCAATAAGTTTAGCGATCGCTATTTACAATTTTCCTAAAGCCCTAAACAGTATCGAACAGCAGCCTCAATTTCATTCATTTTTTCTTTGCCTAATTGTCCTGCTGGTTCAGGAGGAAATCTCGTTGTATCTAAAGAACGAATTTGAAAACAGAGAAAAACTGTTTCCAAAGGAAGTCCACTTTCCTCCGAAGATACTCGCACATTTGTAGGGTAGTCCCGACTTATATTTTCTCCTTTTGTCCCCACAACAACAGTAACGACTAAAGGTAGCTGATTAATAGGATCGATAGATAAAACTAAAACTGGTCTTTTTCCTGATTGTTCCCGTCCCTTTACTGGATTGAGATTAACAAAATAGATTGCTCCTCTTTGGATGGTCATCGTTACCTTAAACCATCCATTTCAGTAACTAAAAATTCTTGATTAATGGCTTTTATTTCCGCCTGAACTTCAAGATCTTCAGCCATTTCTCGTAATTGTGTTTCTAAATGGCGATCGCTACTCGGCTTAGGATATTTTGTTCTATTTTTAGTAAATAGCAGAAAGTTTAAGACTTCTTTGACTAGAAAATCAGGAGCTTGTTCTATTTCTTTGATTAGTTGTTCTTTTTCATTCATATTACCCTTAGCTAATTTAAAAGCAATTATGAATGAGATCGTAGCACTATTTCATCTCTGCATAGCCTGGTGGTAATTTCCATAAACAATGAAGATGATTGGGGAAAATCGCGATCAGGCGAAGCCTGCCACTTAGTGATCGCATTAATCTTAAAAAGATGCATATACATATTTAAAAGAATCGCGCAATAGCTTGATATTTTAAGGCTCACAGAGAAAAGTGCGACGATTGTGGGTAACTAAGGTAAAGAAATAGGTGCTTACTGGCGATTTAGCCCGGTCATATTGCATGAATTAATCATAGCTGAGAATATTGGTTGTTGGGTTTCATGCTTCAACCCAACCTACCGAAGTGCGATCGCGTTTTAGTTATTGCAAATATTGCGATCACTTAAAAATTCTCGTATTGTGTGGGGCAATTTTTTAGTTTCTTGTTGATAGGTTAATTGTAATAATTGATATCCCGTTTTCATAACGCGATCGCGTTATTAGTAAAAAAATGGAATGAGTAGCGCGATCGCTATGACAGAAGATATTGCTGTTTATAATTAGTCTTATGACCTCAATAATAGCGATCATGATTAATACGAAAGATTTAGCTTTAAATTACATTACTAATGAGTCAGGGGAAAAAACCGCAGTTATTTTACCTATTTCTCAATTTGAAGAGCTACTAGAAGACATAGAAGACTTGGCGATCGCAGCAGAAAGGCGAGATGAACCAACTACTAGCCATGCAGATTTACTTGCTGAGTTAAAACAAGATGGCATCATATAAAATTGAGTGGAAGCAGTCGGCTAAAAAAGAACTAAAAAAGCTAGACAAGCAAATTATACCCAGAATCTTGCAAGCTATTGAAAATTTGGCAGATAATCCTTATTTATCAGGTAGTAAAAAACTGATTGGTAGTGACTCTATCTATCGTATTCGTGTAGGAGATTATCGAATCGTCTACAATATCAAATCATCTGTACTGACAATAGAAATTATCAAAGTTGGTCATCGTCGAGAAATTTATCGTCAGAAATAGTTATTTATTACATAAGCGATCTCGTTTTGGCTAAAGAACGGAATGAATCGGGCGATAATTTTTCAGTTATTTCAAACATTGCGATCGCATTTTTGATGAACAACGAAATGAAGGTAGCGATCGCTGTAGAATTTAAGATAGCGTGATCGCTTTTCAGGGATTTCAAACATTGCGATCACTTTTTGGGTAAAGAAGGAAATTAGTCGGGCGATCGCAATAATAGAACCTAAATATATTGATGCATTTACAATGGAATCCAGACTAGTTGATCTTTCCATTCATCGGCTTCAGTCGCTTCCCAAATGAAGATTAAGTCTGCGGCTAACTCTTTTATTGTCGCTTTAGGACGTAACCAGAATAATCCCCAAATGAATCCACCATTAGCCCAATGTGCTTTTAAATGTTCTGGCATACTTTTTCGATTATCTGTTAACAAAATACGTTCTGATTGCTCTAAATAAATCAATATTTCAGGGTCTAATGTCCCCAAAGCTGGCGCACCAGAATCACCTACACGTAGTATATCTAGTTCAGGATTAAGACGAAATACTGCTAACTTAAGCCGAGGCGACAAATTTTCATCTAGCAAGAAACGAACCTTCATTGTTCCTTTTCCTTGGTCTCATAACGCCTAGCTTTTTCTGCTCTTAAACGTTGCACTAAAGGTGAAGGATGAGAATTCCATTCTTGATAGTTTATTTCTCGCTTTTGAGTCAAGCGCTCCAAATAAGCATCAATATGTGATTGATTATGCAAATAGTAAGTAATGGTAGCATGGATTTCCTCTAAGTTTAAACTAGGCAGATTAGCAATAATCTCCTCTGGTGTATATCCTTCTAGGTAATATTCAAGTACGTTATCAATACCAATCCTATGTCCTTTGAGGCGAATGTCATCAGGGGATAAAAAATCAAAATAGTCTTCTAATGTAGTAGTTGAAAACATAAATTACACCTGGAAATAATTTAATCATATCTATTTCTATTGATGTTGGAATTAAGATAGTGCGATCGCTTTTTAGTTATTGCAAATATTGCGATCGCGTTTGTGGCTAAGATGAGTCTGGCGATCGCTATTAAGCTATTGTAAATAGTGCGATCTCAATGTATAGGTTTTATGCGATCGCTATAACAACGAAGTGATCAGGAATTAAGGATCTTATTATTCGCGATCTCGAAGAGATCCGCTTCGCGGGGCGCATTATATCAATCTTCTCTGGCTTAATCTCCGCTATATCTTCTGAAGTCCTTATACTGTAAGCTTTTTAGCCATTATAATTATGAAGGGTTCAGAAATTTGAGCGAACGGGGAGTCACGATTCCAAAGAAAGAGAAATTACATTGATTTATGGAAAGTCTTTTTTCTCTTTTGAGCAAGAGTTAGCAGATATTCTACGCTAACTTATTCCCTATCCCAAAAATGCTGTGAAAAGTTAGAGCGCAGGCTCCGTCGTTTTACGGCGGAGTAACGCTGACTTCTGCGAAGCGGTACTAGTAATCTTAACTCGATCAAGCGATCGCACTCTCATTACCGGAATCTCGAAAAAATAAGCACGAAGAGCCAGTTAGTTCAACCATAGAGCAGATAAAATCAAAATTAGGTTCTTTGGGCAATCCGATCAAGTCTATATCTGATTGAGGTGCTTGAGCAATGCAGCTTTTAAATTCTCCTACGAGCACGAAGGTCTTGGCTTGGTTGGGGATGCGGCAAAGATCGCGAAGTGCCTCGATATATTGTTGCGCTATTTTTACCTCTTCTGTACTAGAAACAACGGTAATCAAGTTTAAAGTGCCTTGCCAACTTCTGTAGAGTCTCAGAGCCATCAACATGGTTAGGTTGAGATTGCCTTTTTTGAGTTTTTCTGAGAATGGGATGTCACTAATTTGGGGAGTTAGCCATAAATTAATTACCTCGACTCTTCCCATCCCTGCCAAGGGATGCACCCCTAATAACATAATTCCGATTTCTAGCCTCTGTGCTTCAGCAAAGATCGGCTGCATTAGTTCCCAGTCGGTAGATTGCTCTGGAACTCTCAAAAACAGGATATTCGGTCGAAAAAAGGTACTTTGTGAGGATTGAAGAACTACCAAAATTCCTTCTATATTTGTCTTACCTTTAACAATGGAAAAGGTGGTAAAAATGCTCCGTCGGCGAAAAGCAGCCGCGAGTTTTTTCAAGCGAGGAGAAAAATCCCTCACTAATTCATCCCTAGCTAGTCCTAGTAACTGTATCGAGCCTTCTGGTTGGCAGATATCGAGCAGTAAACGAAATTCTCCTAATAACTGAGACCAATGTTCAACTGGAACGAGTAAAGTTGGTCGCCAAGCTCGAAAATTGTTAATGTCTATTTCAATTACTTTTTTCGCTGCCCATTGAGCGATCGCTTCAAAGATCCCACTACGGACGTCACCAGCTATCCTGGGATTATCGGGTTTTTTGACTAGCTGAAAATAGATAGAAAGCACAACTATCATAGCAACAAAACTAAACCTCGGGTCAATGACTAACATGGCAAACAAGCAACTACCAAAGCCATAGAGAGGAATGATTTGCGGTATTTTGAAAGTAGGACGAAAGTTCATTAATCCCAGCTGCGACTCTAGGAGTACGACCAAATTTAAAGTGGCATAGGTGATCAAGAAAAACATCGTAATTAAAGGTGCGATCGCATTAAGGTTCCCGATCATAAGTGCACCCAAAACAACCAAGCTACTAAGTACTAATCCGCGACGGGGTTCCCCATTTGTTGATAGCTTGCCAATCCATTCACCTTGGGGAATTACTTCGTCTCGTGCCAATGCCACTAAGATACGCGGTGCACCAACTATTGAAGAGAGTGCGGCAGAAAAGGTAGCTGCTAATAATCCTGCCAAAACCGCAGGTTGCCACAATGCGCGATCGATCAGAATCGTGTAGTTGTTGACTAATTCTTCGGCAGAACCTACTCTAGATGTCCACCAACAAAGGCTTAAATAGACTATACTACTCACACCAATAGCAGAGAGCGTACCTCTAGGAATATTGGTACGGCTATTTTGCAGTTCACCAGACATATTGACCCCAGACATAATACCAGTTACAGCAGGAAAAAACACGGCAAAAACTCCCCAAAAATTAGTACCGGTAAAGTTTGTTTCTGGTGCTCCAGGAAAATTTCCCAACAAAACCAAGGGTTGTTGAGATGCCCAAAAGCTCGTGCTGGCAAAAATAGAGACCAGAGAAATAACAATCAATATCATCACCAAATATTGAATGCGGAAAGCTAATCCCGCACTAATAAAAGCAATGATTAAAACTAGCAAAAAAACTACCAAATCAACCAGTAGCGCCTGATGTTGAGGAAAAATACGTAACCAACCCTCGCGAAAGCCAAAAATATACATCGCTACAGCAAAAGCTTGGGAGAGAAACAACGGAATACCGATCGCCCCTCCTACTTCTAAACCTAAAGCCTTAGCAATCATGGCATAGGGACCTCCTGCTTCCAAACGGGTATTGCTGGCGATCGAAGAGAGAGACAATCCTGTTGCAAGTGTAATACTCAATGCCGCTAAAATTACTAGCATTCCTCCCAGCAATCCCGCATTCCCTACTACCCAACCCACGCGCAAATACATAATTGCGCCTAAAATCGTTAGCAGAGTAGGTTTAAATACACCTTCAAAACTATTATAAAGCTTGGGTTGTCCTGAGTTAGATTGCCGAAAAGTAGCTCTAACTCTTTTCAGAGGATTCCTAATTTTCATGTAAGTTGAACGATAAATAAAATTAATCTGTTTATATAATTAGTAATTAGTGGTTAGTTGCCCCCCTGCTTCCCTTGCTTCCTCTACTTTCTATAGTAAAACAAAAAGGTTACAAGTCAGGAGATCGCAAATGCTTATTGCGGTAGGATTTAGATAACTACAATCATTTCATCCTCAAGAAAAACTACTATAAAGCTAGCTAAAGAATTACAAACTACCCAATTTCTTTTGCAGGATGCTTCTGAGATTTAGTTTAAGATGCCATGCTTGGTCAGAAATTCAGACCTCACGGAATTTTCAGAAACAATAGTTATTTGGCGATCGCAAAAAGACAATTAATCAAGTACCCTTACTTAGAAAAAGTATCTGCCCGTGTCGTTATAGATTTTGTTTAAATAACTAAGTTGTATTTTGCTCTCTGAGGTCAATTATGATTCCTAACTATTGGTATGCGATTATCGAATCGAAAAAGGTCAAGCAAAAGCCAGTTAGCATTAAACGGATGGCTCAAGACTTAGTCCTCTGGCGAGAGGTTAATAGAAATGTCATCTGCATGGTTGATCGCTGTCCCCATCGAGGAGCAGCTCTCAGCCTGGGTAAAGTTAAAGATAGCTGCATCGAGTGTCCCTATCACGGTTTTCAGTATAGTATTGACGGGCAATGCACGTTAATACCCTGTATGGGAAAAAATGCCGTAATTCCGCCTGGATTTGTGGTAAAAAGCTTTCCTACTCGCGAAGCTCAAGGCTTTATTTGGATTTGGTGGGGAGAAGAGCGATCGCCACTCTCCGAGCTGCCCTGGTTTGAAAAACTCCCCGACGATCTGGCGCATACCGCAGAGGGTTCACAAGTCTGGAATGTCAATTATGCTCGGATCATGGAGAGTAACTTTGATATTCACCATCTACCCTTTGTGCATCGTTCCGTTACTCCTGGTGTAGGAACTCTTCTCGATCCCTATCACGTTGAGGTCAAGGATGATTTAATCTGCACCTGGGGACAATTACGCCGAGATGATGGCAAATCTGCGGAAGAATCACCAGGATGGTTTTTTAGAATCACGGTCATCTTTCCCCAACTCACCTTACTAGAATTAGCCCCCAAGGTGCGCCTTTTCGTTGTGGTAACACCGGTTGATGAGAACTATTCCTGGGTTGCGATTCGCTACTATCAAGATTATGTTCGATTACCCCTACTCGGTTGGTTTGTGTCATGGCTGATTCTGATGGTCGAGTTTAAGGTTTTCCAAGAGCCGCAGGATTTGCCAGTACTGCGATCGCTTAAACCCAAGTATGCTGGACTCAGAACGAACAAACTGGTCGCCGCTGATGCTGGGAGTGCCCAATACTTGAAGCGATATGAGCAGTTGATGCGCCAAGGCACATTGAAGGTAATCGTTCACATCCCCCTCCCCAAAAGGCGATCGCTAGCAATTCGACTAATCTCTCCTCACCAAGCGTCAAAAATAAGCTAAGTGAGCATGATAGTGTATGTTAAAAATATGGCTCAATTAGATAAAGATGACTTGGCACAGATGAACGAAGACTACTTCAAGTCTCTCATTTTTGAGAGATTGGTAGAAGTAGCCAAGAATCTGCATCAATTAGCCACGGAGTTGTGGGAGAAGCAACAAGAGAATTCAGAAAATAGTTCCAAACCTCCATCTTCAGATAATCCTTACGCTCATTACCCCACAACAGAAGAAGAAAGACCAAAGCAAGAGCCAGAATCCTCAACAGGAAAAACTCAGAAGAAGCAAACAGATGAGTCACAACAAGAGTCAAGAAACCAGAAACCTACCAGGAAAGCATGGATTTTAGATGATTTGAGAGAATTAATCGCTACCATTGCCCTTGGGGAGAAAGTTGTTCCTCTTCTCAGAAAAGTTCTCGCTGGCTTAACTAGAGTCTGTCATTTAGGCAAAAAAGCCGACCATACCAAGCTACAAGCTTTAGCTAAAGAAATTCTCAATGATTGGGATGCGGTAGTAGCCTTCGTTTATCATCCTGAATTACCAGCTACCAATAATGAAGCGGAACGGGCACTGCGCCACGCGGTAATTGCCCGACGGATTAGCTATGGAACTCGTACTCGTGAGGGGAGTTTAGCTTACAGTTCTTTGTTGAGTGTGATTGAAACTTGTCGCTTGAGACAAGTAAATCCCTGGAAATGTATTAGCTCGGTTATTAAATTAGCTCGAAAAGGGCTGAGTCCACCCCCACTGCCTCAACCTACTTGAATCTTAATTGTCATCCAAGACCCGTTTTACTCACTCTAATTTTTATCTTGAGTGGGTAGTTTTAGCGATCGCTTGTTGGGAGGGGGGGAGTGAACGGTTACCTTGAGGACGGTATCAGCACTGAAGGGACAATGGGCAAGATGGTAGTGACAATTCTTTCTGCGGTTGCTGAAGCTGAGAGAGCGAGAATCCTTGAACGAACCAATGAAGGGAGACTAGAGGCAAAAGCCAGAGGGGTGAAGTTTGGTAGAAAGCGATCGGTCAACCGAAAAGCAATTATTACCCTTCACAATCAGGGATTGGGAGCAACTGAGATAGCGAGGAAGCTCAAAATAGCCCGGTCATCAGTGTATAGAATCCTGAACGAATCCTGATTCTGGCCCCCGTCATACATAGCAGCTTTCAGTGAGTGGAACCCTCTTTTTCAGCATGTTCAACCCATTGAATTTACTAAACACGGGTAGCAGAACATGACAGTAAATGGTTAGAAACTGCCATATCTGTGATGAGTTGTAAGTGTAAGGGAAATGAGAAAATAATAAAGCTCCACCAAACCAAGGTAAAAATTGTTGAAGGAGGCTGAAGATGAACAACTCACCAGAAAAAAGCTCATATGCTGGTCAAAAAGTATTTATCGGTAATGAAAGTGAAGAAAGATGGCGGGAGATTTTCAGGTTATTGTTTGCTCAAAAAAATAATTCACTAAGATTCAGAAAGGGATTCTCTAAGATGTTGGCAGTTCAATATAATTCACAAGCAGATAGAGCATTAGAATCAGAACTGAGACGATTAAAAGATGAATTGCCACAAAGAATTGATTGCTCTCATCTAAAGGCTTATTTACGTTATGAACAATGGAGAAAAGCTGATGAGGAAACCGCCTGGCTTTTCTACTTGGTGATGGTACAGCAAGGCTACGAAGATTGGTTTGAGCTATGCGAAAACTTCCCCAGTGAAACCCTCAATCAGATCGACCAGCTTTGGGTTGATAATAGTAAAGGACGCTTTGGATTCAGCATTCAAAAGCGGATCTGGGAAAATGTGGGAGGTTGTTCGCGGTACGCAGATTGGAAAACTAGGAAACAATTGAAAAACGGAGATTGGGGAACTGGGAAACAATTCGGAAAACAGGTAGGATGGTATGGAAAACACTGGATGATTTACAATTCATTGCCCTTCTCTACTCAATCTCCGAAAGGTAATTTACCCGCCTTGTGGAGCACCAGGGTATGTAGGTTTCACCATAAAGTGACCAGGACGGAGGGAGGAGGGTGGCAGGAGGACATGTCACCGAGGTTTACATGGAGGTTGGGCTACCGAGGTTTTAGTGGAGTATGGGGGGGCATGTATGAGGGCGAGAGGAGTTTCGTAGCACGCCTTTTCTCGCATCAAGACTTAACCTAATAAGATATAGGCTTTTCTGGCATTCCTTCTAACAGTTGCTTTTTCCATTGTTGAATTTGAGTCGGATGTACTCCTGACTCCCCCGCAATTTCATTAATGGTTTTTAACCCTTTTACGGCTTCTAATGCAATTTTGGCTTTGAAGGAAGCACTATATAAGAGACGCGATCGCGAAACAGAAAAGCCCTTCAAAATTATACAGAGCAAGGGATTAGTCAATCCTATTACCGATAATTATGCTTAGAAGCTCTTAATCCTCTGGGAAACTATTACTGTTAACTATTGTAAAAAACATAAATACTAAAATTAATGTATCTGTTTTTCTAGCTTTCTTATAGAAAAGTCAGAAAATGGATACAAAATTATACAAAATGTTTTGATTTTTATTCCTTATGACTGCTTTAGGTAATAATAAAATTGGAGAGAAATGTATGAACCGCATCACCGAAGGAGGTGAGAGCGATGTTGGGAACTTTAATTACATTACTTACAGCAGCAGGTTTAACCTTATTTATTGGAGCACCTCTTGCTAATGAAACTTTGGTAGCAAGTCTGCCTGACAATGTAGTTTCCGACAGTGGTGTACCTACTAATAGTTTAACCATCAATGAAACACAAAAGAATTTAGCAGGAGTTGAATTTACCTTAACTAATCAACAAGAGGAGCAATTTTTAGCTCAAGCAAACTCCTTATTACAAGGACGCTGGTACAGTACCATGTCGGTTCATAAGCAGCCGGGTAGTTATGTCAATTTTGATGGATATGGATACTTATCTGGAGAGGTTGTAACTCAGGGGGATAATGTACTAAACCATACAGGAGATTATCAAGTTATTAGTTCTTCTTTTCCAATACGTGTAAGAGTTAACGGTTGTTATGAGGGCATTACACATGTGCCATGTTCAGCGTGGCATACGTGGCCGGATTACAACCCAGGAATCTGTACAAAGCCAGTAATACGTTGTTATCACGATGTTTATGAATTAAGGGATAATGGACTGTATTTTGAAGGTAGTCTTGTGTATCAAAAAGCTGACTGAATGGGTTTGGGGTTATACTAAGTCGGGAAGGTAACTTCTCAGCTTAGTGTAACCCCTACATGCATGATGAGTTGAGTCTTTGAAGATCGTGCTTTTTAAATCACAACATTAGTAATAGTAGTTGAAGTCATAGTAGTCGACAGGCGTAGCCCAAAAATCGTTACATAGAACAAGACAAGGTGCTTCACAAATCTCCCGATAATACGTTGGCGGTCCCGAAGGTAAGTCCTTACAGTAGTATAAACAAGATGCACAGGGATCGCTTGGGTCTGGGTAGTACCAAAGATCTGTGAAACTACCATTGATATGCTCTAGTTGTTTTTTAGATAGTACTTCTAATACTTCTATTTCGTTTAAAATACTTTTATTTTTTAACATCCTTCTCACCTCCCATAAAACATTATGGTAGTGAACTTGTAGAGTATAATGGGAGGACTTATTCTGTGTAGCTCTCCAAATTATCCTTCCACTTTTAGTATAATCTTATACAAAATCCATAATTACAATATTTAACAAAAATATAATTTATATACTATGAAAGATACATTAGTACAAATAATCACATATCTAATTATGTAGTAAAGTAGAAGGCAATAGGGGGAAAACCTACTTCTAGTGATTTTGGAGTAAGTTTCATATCTGTTGAAAAAGCAAGCTACATCAGGTTGTTGACTTCAGCCTCGTTCTACTGACCAACTACTATAAATACCACCAGTAAAAGTGTTCTTCTTAAGCCTATTCGCAATAAGGATGGACGAAACTGGGAAGTGCTATTAGGATGCGGCAAGTTCCATCACTTCTTATTACTTCCTATGTTGGTTAAAGAGCTTGCTGAACGATACGGATTGAAAAGCACTAAAGCAGTCTACGACAGATTTCCGCGTTAGACATTACTTTGCCCAAGAAGAATCGTAAATCCTATGCGACTGATGAAATAGTTGAAAAGTTGGATAAACTTCAAGAACACTTAGATAATGGTGGTAGCCTTAAAGATTACGACAAAGAGACACTTGCTGTGGAGTATGAGCACGTAGTAGAAGGTGATAACACCTCCCAACACTTCCCAGAAAGTAATGTCACTTCTTTACACTTGTTGAGAAGTAATGAAACGGCGCTTCAAGTTATAGAACGTGATGACACTTCGCCGAACGTAATATACATTGAACGCGATCGCCTGGTTTGATTCCTAATTTTTCGTTTCTCAATTGAATTACTTGTCTGAAGCGGATTTGGGGCTTTTTATCTTTACCCTGTTTCTCTTATCTTAGTAACATTTACTATAGTTAAAGGCCTAAAGAGGTTGAACTAAGTCGGATGGGTGACTGTCCGACTTAGTTCAACCTATTACCGCCCTGTTGTTGGTGGAGATACCGCCCTAGAAAATGCCCTTTTTCTAACGCGTTTTGCCGACCATATTTTCGGGCTCCATCGTCGCGAGCGCTTAAGAGCCTCAAAAATTATGCAGCAACTGGCTTTTAGCCATTCAAAGCTTTCCTTTATTTCTTGGGTTGAGAGAGCTTTCTTCCCCAATCCTTTAAAACATCTATCTTTCCGCCATAGGAATATAGGGTGCGTTATGCTCTCCTGTGTAAACTTGAGTGGGACGAAAAATACGATTTACTGCCAATTGTTCTTTCCAGTGAGCTAACCACCCCGCTACCCTCGCGATCGCAAAAATGGGCGTAAACAGCTTCCTAGGAATGCCTAATTTGCGATAAACCAAACCAGAATAAAAATCTACATTAGGATAAATTCCTTTCACCCCTAATTTATCTTCAACAACTTTTTCTAATTCTAAAGCTAAATCATAATATTTATCACAACCTTTTTCATTTAACAATTGTTGAGCTAATTCTTGCAGGATTTTAGCTCTAGGGTCTTTAACTTTATAAACCCGATGTCCAAATCCCATGATTTTCTTTTTATGGGCAATACACTCTTCAACATAGGGAAGAACGTTATCGATCAAGCCAATCTCTTCTAACATTGATAATACTTCTTCGTTAGCACCACCATGTAAAGGACCTGCCAAAGTACCAACTGCTGAAGCAACTACGGCATAGGGATCGGTGAGAGTTGAAGCCGTTACCATTGCTGAAAAGGTAGAAGTATTAATGGTATGTTCGGCATGAAGAGTTAAACAGACATCGAAAATTTTGGCTTCTAAAGCATGGGGTCTTTTCTCCGTCAACATATAGAGAAAATTAGCAGCATAATCTAAACTGTCATGGGGTTGAATGGGGTCATGGCCTAGATGCATTTGATGAAATGCTGCCACCATTGTGGGAATCTTGGCAATAAGTCTGACTACCGCTTTTCTGATATATTCAGGATCGTCTAATGCACGACGAGAATAAAATAATCCTAAAGCCGCCGCAGAGGTTTGCAGTGCATCCATAGGATGTCCAGTTTCTGGGAAACACTTCATCATGTCCCGAATGCGATATTTAATCCGACGATGAAAACGAACCTCAGTGGCAAATTCTTCTAACTGTGTTTCATTAGGAAGTTGACCCCAAATTAGTAAATAAGCCGTCTCTAGAAAACTACTTTTTTTAGCCAATTGTTCCAGGGGAATTCCTCTATATTCGATGATTCCTTTCGTTCCATCAACATAACTAATACTCGATTTTGTAGCGGGAATTCCTTCTAACCCTGGTTGATATTCACAAATTTTTGTGGCTGCCGTCATCGGTTTCTCAATCTAATTAAATTAAAGATAATATATTTGAAACTATCGTATTTTAGAAAAGCTTTTAGGTCGCAGTTTTTACCAAATCGATATTTAACTGCGAGCTCACGGCTCAAATTAACGCCAAAAGAGCCAAATTTACTATCAGTCTTTATCAGGGAAATATGTGGGTCGAAAAATGCCATTTTTTCGGGTCGCAACATCTACTCATGTTCTTTACTGGAATCCTCTATATTTACTTATTTAACAAGAGATTTTTACTTTCCTTACACCTGCTTTGATTTCTTTTCGAAGCAGCTTTTTATTGGTTTATTGATTCTGTATTTGCTCAACGATGTCAGATTAGGGTATACCCTAGAACGATGTCGGGCAGTGTCCGAATTTTCTGTCGGAATAGGGTCAGTTTTAAAATATATTGACAGTTTTAGCCCAAGGTCACAGAGTATTTCCTGACATTATTGGAGAAAATCTATAGTAGGATTAAGAGAAAGTGATTTGCTTATGCACTATATTTTGCAACAAAAAGCGAGAGGTTCGCTCGTGGCTTGTGATCGCGCTTTTCTAGACAGTGAATCGCTTTTTGAGACTAGCATTAACTGAAGATGAGAACGGTGGGAATCGAACCCACAACCGAGTGATTAAGAGTCACTTGCTCTGCCTAATTGAGCTACGTTCCCAGGCATCCGCTCAGAGAATCAAATATGATTGTAAGGCTTAAGAACTATTCTAAGGTGTAGATGTAAAAGAGCAGCCCAGTCAAGGTGGTGTGAGCCCAAGGAAGTTATTCTCAATAGAAGTAAGATATTATCAATAAGTTGTTTCTCTTTATCAATAATTATTCTTAACTTGAGCAAAAGACAAGAGAGGAAGTGACGCCGTGTGCAACTTTTTGACTTAAGTGGCCAAAAGATAGCGATCGCCTTGGGGAATCACCAACTGTTTTTGAGCGCACCCCTGGAGAGAGTGATAATTCCGCAAAAGAATAGATGTTTCGGGGCACCAGAACCCCATCCATGTTTATCAAAAGAAGCATCTTTAGCCCGTCCTAATATTTGATAGGCTTTACTTCGGGCATTCTTGTAGTTTTTGGGCAGATTGAGTCAAGGTTATTGATAATTAAGTATTTACACCTTATTATCTCGTTCTTTTGCCAATTTCCGTTTATGTTTTTCTCACTCAAAAAATCCTCTTCTCTACAGCAGCATACTAAACCGTTTAGTTTTGGGTGAGGGGGATTTAGTCTAAACTCCAGATACCCCCATTTAACTGTTTTTCTACTATTTTTAGCATCAAAATTGGGGGTATTTTAGTCCGCGAAGGGGGCTTCAATAGACCAAAGTTCGATAAAAGACATAGCGGGTGGAAGGTCTATTTAATTGTGAATTATGATTCTATATATGTGTCGTCCCACAGAAATTTCAATTTGAGTCAGATCAAGAAGATTATTTACAAGGTTTGGTCAGGGTTTGATGTGCGCAGGATAATTGAAGAAAAGGAATTCTGAACTGCTCAACATCATAATTTAGGGACTTGGAGAACAAAATGAATCAAGGATTAACGTTTTCAGCGAAAAATATCACCCAATTCGGCGAATCTGCATCTTACCCCCCTGAATTTGATGGGGCTGATGTTACGGTGCGCAGAGCAGTGGTGAGTGATGCCCGAGCAATTTTTGATTTGTATATTAGAGTAGCACACGAGGCTCCCGGTCATTTGTTCCGAGAGGAAGACGAAGTTACCCTGGACTATATCCACAATGAGCTACACAATGGCTTTCATCGTGGTCTGGGAATAGTGATAGAGTTAGATGATTGCATCATTGGATATCTCAATGCTTACACATCAGAGGCGTTCTGTTCAGCCCATGTGTTAACCCAAGCCTCCATGATGGTTGATCCAGCCTGGCAAGAGCGGGGCATAGGGGGGATGCTGTTAGAGGCTTATCTCCAAGAAGTTCGAGCAACAATGCCCCATATTTATCGGTTCGAGTTGCTCCCTCACCAGAGCAATCAGCGGGCGATCGATTTCTAC
>JASJDR010000171.1 GCA_030065615.1 Xenococcus sp. MO_188.B8
TTCAATTTTGCCTCCATGAGGTGCAATGATGACTGCATCAGAAATTCCTTGGTGATAATCAATGCGATAATCTGTA
The DNA here is from genome assembly GCA_030065615.1 of Xenococcus sp. MO_188.B8. Lineage (GTDB taxonomy): Bacteria > Cyanobacteriota > Cyanobacteriia > Cyanobacteriales > Xenococcaceae > Xenococcus. The sequence goes on from JASJDR010000171.1 coordinate 77, forward strand.
CCTTCTTGTTCGCGATCGCTTAAGTCTTTGTAACTTTGATAACGACTTGACTGTCGGGAAAGCTCTGAATGATGTTGCTCAATTAAAGTAATTTCTTTTAGGGATAGGGGTTTTTTCAACTCAGCAAATCCTTGCACCGCTTGCCACTGTTCCTCGCTCCAGTCATCATGCCTGACCAGAAAAGCTTGAAATTCTCGGGGCGTGTGCCCATAGCGATCAGAGACGTAGTTCGACAAAGTTTGATGTACCAACTCCCTGTCAATCTTCGTCATTGATTTTTGAATCAATTCCTTTGCCCCTGGCACAAATCGATAGTTTTGACTCGATTTTTCTTTAAGCAAACCAGTTAAAAACACCTCCGCCACATGCACTGCGCCAGACTCTGGCAATAAAGTCTCCTGAATCAAGTTAGTGATCTCCGGTGACACCGGACCCAAAGACATTAGCCCCGCTAACTCCTGAGCAATATCCGACGCCGTTTCATAAAAAACCCTGACCCTTTCTTCCCCTGATTTTGGTAAAGGTCTCGGCGGCTGTAATGGTCCAACCCACTGTTCACCAACTGCTCTCAACTCAAACCGACGTCCCACAACCTGATTGTCTCCACTACCTACAACAACCCTTGCCCAATCTTCCAGAGAATCCGGCTCCAGAGTCACCACCGGTATCACCACCGATGTAGTCTTGAAATTTTCCTGGGGTTCTGCCAATTGTGCCAGAAAATCCTGGAATTCCTCAGGATTGATACCGACATAGTGACGAATCAAGCGATCGCTAGCTGTTCCGGGATTTAAGGCACTCAACCACACCTCGTCCCCCGCCCTCAACCCAGTTCGTGACCAGTAACGGGTCGGAAACCATTGAACAATCACTGCAGGACCATTTTTAGCCCACCGAGCTAACCAATCATGAATTAACCCCTCTCGCCATAGAGGAGAAATACAATCGCTTAGCACCATCACCAAGCGTCGTCCTGTAGAATCCAGCAATTCATTTGGTTGACCGCAGCGCATGGCTCTATTATTTGATGATCGCAGACCAGCACTCAATAAGGGCTGATGTTGTTCGTCTTCAGTGATTGATGTTTCTAGTGTCCAGACGCGAATCACTCGAAACGCTCCTAGTCTTTTTAGTAGCTCAATAAATTCTTTGCAAGTTCTACTCCAAATTGCTCCAATTCGGGATTGTTCGATCACCAACTCCAACTCCAACCATCTTTCCGACGCTGGTTTTTGAACAATGCCTACGAAACTTTTTTCAGCGATTGCGATCGCAGTTGCTTCCTCATCAATAACTTGCTCAGTTCGAGAATCTATTTTCCGAGCCAGTGGTCTCAAAGCCCTAGCCAGTTGGCGAGGATGACGCAGAGCAGCAGCAGCAGGCACTAATAATGGTTTGACCTGAGATTTGCGCTGAGATTCGGTAATACGTTCAGGCCGATCAATTAAAGTCCCTGGTTCTGTGGGCGATTGAGGGTCAGGCGGACTTTCTGGTTCTGGTTCTGGTCTTGGGGACTCGCGTAGAAATGGAATAGCCGCTAGACAATTCATCGTTAGAAGAAGTAGCCAAAATTTTGGTTGCTGCTTAGATTTATGTGGCAAATATTGAGCCAACCAGAGCATATCGGCAAACTCTTCAACCCCAGGTCCCAAACCACTAGTTGCCGACAGACTAATCGTGGCATCCTGTAAACGTTTAATAAAAGACTGAAGCAACTGACTCATGACTTGTCTAGGGGTTTTAATATAGGCTCTAAAATTTGCTCTGCTAACTCGTCTCGATTTTTGCTGCCATCGATATTTCCTTCGGAGATCAAGTGAACTGCATTTAAAAGTTGGTCTGTTGCGAGGAATTTACTATTGCGTTGCTCAATAAATTTTCGAATTATCCAATCATATTTCATTTGAATCTCGTCTCCTAAGTAGCTAGCAACAATTTGACGCAGATTTTCAAGTTCTGGCTCTTCCATCTTAAGGCGCAAACATCGTCTCAAGAAAGCTGGCGGAAAATCCCTTTCTCCGTTACTAGTCATCACAACAAAAGGAAATTGTTTACAAATAATTTCACCATTTATTACTTTTACCTCTTTATTTAGCGCAGTTGTGACTGTAACATCTTTATTAACCAACTCTTTCGCTCGCTTTAGTTCAGGTATATCGAATCGTCCTTCTTCGAGCACATGAAGCAAGTCATTAGGTAAATCGATATCACTTTTATCAATCTCATCTACTAACAAAACATTTAGTTTAGTCGGCGTTTCTAAAGTATCGGGTGAGAGTGCTGACCCCAAAGGCCCCAATTGAATATATTCCCCTATACTCTCGATGCCCTTACCGTCTTGTGCTCTGGCGATCGCATCATAGCGATAAAGCCCATCTTTTAGGGTAGTGCGGGTGCCAATATTCCAACGCAAGAGTTTTAGCCCCAGTTCTTCAGCAACGGCATATGCCAGAGAAGTTTTCCCGGTTCCTGGCTTGCCCGTAACCAGCAGAGGTCGGCGCAGATACAATGCAGCATTGATCAGTCTTAAAGATCCCTTTGGGGGAATAAAGTTTTTTCCGCGGTTCAATCGGGGGTTGACGTCTTCTGGGGTAAACTGACGCCAACTGGGAGGATCTGGAAGCGTAAAGTTTTCGTTCTTCTCCCCATTCCCTTTAAAAATAAACCAATCTTCAATTTCATTGTTCATGGCAATTCCTCTAATAATAATCTATTTCACAATCAGGGGGCGTTAGATAGGGATTGTCAAACATAATTGAAACAAACTTTCCGTTAGTCTCGTGATTGTTAATTCTATACTGTCTTATTGCTTCTAGAAGATTCCTAGGTTCACTTGCCAATGCTCCTCTCAAATTCTGTATGGAAACATTTTCCAGAGGATATTGTGGCCAAAAAACAATTGGCATTCCATTGATTATAAAATTACAGAATATCTCTTTCAGTTCGTTATAGGGGTGATAAAAACCAATTCCAGCGACCCTACCCCGATGTTCTTGGTCTTTTTGTAATAACCAACGGCGTATGTCTCTAGGACAGGTTATGTCAACAGCTGCAGAATCATATTCTTCCAGATGAGAATGAGAGGCGTCGCGTAGGAAGTCTTCGAGTACTTGCCACCGTTCGAACCAGTAACAGAGAAATCTATTTAGCTTGTTGTCTTCTAATCTGTCTAGACAACTGACTGATACTGACCATTCCCACCCTATGTATGAAAAATTATCTAGCTCGATGTTATGGTAATCTACATCTAATAGTTCAATCGGTACACAAAAAATCACCTCTAGGTTCAATCGTTGTAGACCCAAGATTTGACTAGTCCACAGCTCAGTTAGCTTTGCAGAAATTTGCTTCTTGATGTTCTCAGCTTTTTTATCAAATTCTTCAGAGTCAACATTGATTGGAATTGAATCACAAAGTTTTTCCCCTAGATTCTCATCCGTTACCGAATTATTTTGAGAATCCTTACGCCTCTCTTGATACTCTTGGGAATTCCTAATTAACCAGATTGTATAGGTATAAGTATGCGGAGAAGTATGATTTATTTTTACTATCAAACTACTTTTAATATTACCTGGACTCCTTTCACTAGAAGATGCTAAAGAGCTAAGTGCCTCGTTGAAATCATCTTCACAGATAGCTCTACCTAGCTCAGATAATTTACTAGTATGTTCTTGCTGACTAGTATGTGAAAGATAATTATAAAGACTTGCCAAGAAACCTGCTACTTGCTTATGAGGAAAATCTTGATCATTCCACAACAGGGCATATGCTTCTTTAACATTATTCGGAGATAGCTTAAAATTCTTGTTTGTTTCCCCCCAGGTTTTCCAAAATAAATCGCTGTATACTGACTCAACATTTTTAAGCACGTTCAGTAGTTTCCATTTGGGGTTTTGTTCTATTTGTTCTTCAAAGGATTCATCTGCTCTAAAGTTGAGTTCCGACTCAATCTTATTTTGGGATTGATTTACTATTACACGCTTATTCTCAAGTTGATTCCGTAAATGTTCAAGCTCAGCTGCAGTATTTTGTATTTTGAACTCAATCGATGTTTTTTGTAACTCGTTATCCACCCATTTGGCTGATAGTTTCTTTGATTTTTCCTTTTCCTCTTCACTAATATCGATAACAGTTACTTCCTGATTCGACTTAGGTTCAATGTGAGCGCAAAATTCTGGATTCAAAATAATACTTTCAATGGTTTGAGCTTCTAGTCGCTGACCATTAAAGTCATTTGGTCCTTTTATAATAATGCCGATAAGAAAGCCGCTTTTACTAAATAGAGGGGCGCCCGACATCCCGCTCCAGTCCTGCATATTATGGGGGTGACTTCCTTTAACTTCGACTGTCAACTTATCTTGTGCTTTCAAATTACCTAAAGGCTTAATCCAGCCCACTAAGGTTTCTGGTTCACGAATAGTAGTTCCTCTATTAGTTTTCTTGCTTTTGAACTTAGGAAAACCATAAGCCAAACAGTCAACTTCTTCTGTTAGAGCATACTTCCCGAATCTGGGAATTTTGATATTGATTTCACTATTTAGTTCAATTTCTAATAAAGCAGCATCGAGATTTTCGTCACTCCAAATCAATCGAGCTTTATAAAAGCCTTCTTGGCTAACATATTGACTTGTTAATCTATATTTAATAACGCGATCTTTATCAAAACCAACAACATGGCTCGCAGTCAACAATAAGCCATCAACAATTAAATACCCTGTACCAAAGTCATTAGTATCAGGGACAAGAATTTCGGCAATCCGTTCTCGTTCTAACCCTCTATAAACCTTAGACATAAACTACTATTTTAAATCTTGAGATTACTTACTCAAGGTTAGTGACCTGATCTTTTATTATTGTATCTTCTTCATTAGGACTGATCGGTTCTAGCGACAGCTTAATAGTGTGTGTTGTCCCTCGGGTATGTGTACCTTCAGCCCCTAGGGAAACCACTCCGAATTGAACCCCAGCTTGTCCACTGCCCTCCGAAGACACCTCGATTTGCAATTCCAGTTCAACTGTTCCCAGCTTAAAGCGCAGGTCTTCATTTTCGCCGCTGGCGATCGCCTGAGAAAGTTCCTGACGCAAACATTGAATCGCTTGGGCAATGGGGACACTTGCACTGTTCTGTGAAGGCATTTATTTATCTCAAAATATAAACTTTTATAGAAATATTAAGACAAAATATCGCATTCTTCAACGAAAAGCTGACAATCACTATCTTTTCCTCTTGATTCTGTTCTGTAAAACCTTGAGAATTTTCTCTACTGAAACTTTCTCATTATTCATTCTGATAATCTTCGTTTCCATCTTCTTTGGTATGTATTTAGAGGATTGAATCATGCGATCGCCCTCGCGCCATTCCTCATAGTAATACCAATATTGCTTGTACTCCTTACCTTTACGTTTAATTGGTTTACATTTAATCCAACCGCTACCCTTGCCTTGATCTCTGCGTCTTTTACTACCGGGTATGGTTTTACTAGAACATTTATCCTCCGTGTCTATCACTTTGGCATCGGTCGAGATGATAGAAGTGTCGAACTTTTTACTAGAACATTTACTCGTACCCGGTAGTAAAACGAGAATGTCACTAACTGGCAGTTTTCTAGATTCTGCTTGTTTTACCTTATCTAGTAGCTTATTGGGAATGTATTTACTTCTCTGCTTGCCGTTCTCACGCCAATGATAGTAAGCCTGTTGGTACTCTTTGCCATTCTTTGTAATAGTGCGATAAAAAATCGCTCCGCTCCCTTCTCCCTTTTGTCTGCGAATTTTAGAGGGGGGAATTTTACTAGCGGGAATCGAATTTTTACTAGAACATTTTTTACTACTGGGTATATTTTTGCTAGAACATTTGTCAAGCTGCTTTAAGTCGGGATAGACAAACAGCTTAGGAACAGTGACCGTAGAATCTGCATCGGGAATATAAACCAGAAAGCGCGAACCCAAATCCTGTTTAATCACCCCGGATCGCTCAGGTTGATTGGGCTGTTTGACAGTACAGGGAATTGAAACAGAAGACTCGACGACGGAGAGCGATTGATTTTCACTCCACCCACAGATACGGCATCCATCAGCCAGCCTAATTATGTCACTGGCACATTTAGGACAGAGTGATAATTGAGGACGGTCTAAATCGAAATCAATCTCTAACTGGTTGCCCTCGTATTCAACAATAGGAGTATTCATATTGACCTCCCCTTGAAGCGATCGCTCGACCTAGATTCATTTACGTCCCAAGCTAGCACCTCATCTGGCAAAATCAGTGGTAACAAAATTGCCCAGATCTCCGCTTGAATCTCAATGGTAAATTGGTCTAAATACTCTTGAAAGTCCCGCCAGCCATAGTTATTCAATGCTTTGAGCACCTCTTTGGTAACAGCAGCCTTATCTAGCCCCATCCAGGTTTTGATTCGGGACTGGTTGAGTAAAAAATCTGGGGTCGAAAAACGGGTACTACTCCTATAGGAGTTATATAGGGACAGTACCCATTTTTTAAATGCCATCATCCCCCCCATGGAGGCGATTAGCTTCTTGATATAGTCGATACTTAAGCCCGTTTCTGCCGCGAGGATGGCACAAGTAATTTTAGTCCTACCTGATTGAAGCATTCGGGTGACGGACTGAACTATTTTATATTGACTCAACTGTTTGGGGGTTCCTGCTTCGGGGTCAAGTTCAACAGCATGGCAGGAGACCAGGTTTATCCCCAGAGAGCGCAGGTAATCAATTTTATGTCCAGTTCCCACCAGGTAAATAACAAACTCTTGGTCGGGGTATAAATGGGCTCTCGGTCTGCCCACAAATTGGGTAACTTCGGCATCAATTAAAGATTGGTAATAATCTTCAAATCCCTCCAGTGAGCCATATAAAGTCAAATATTCATCTTGAACGACACCGACATTGATTTGAGGAGTCCCGAAAGCAGCGATCGCGTTTTGGGATTTAAAGGCATTACTACCCCGATTGTCATTGAACCACCAACCACTCAGCTTCAGAGCGGTCGCATATTTTTTGAGCCCTAAGAGGGGAATTCCGGGATGTTGTTTTTCTAGGTAGTTAATTAAGGCAAGCAGGCGGTTTTGACAGTTAGGCGACCATTGATTAGAGGACATCCCTTCTATTTCCACATTAACTACGGTCAAGTTGTCGAGAGGGGGTAGCTCTTGCTCAATTTCAATTATCGAATCGCTATTCACGCCTAATCTTTTAGCTAGTAATTGTTTGTTACCTGTGGCATCAAGTAAAATAACTTGGCTCATTGCTCTGAGAGTTTCACCATGCCGAGAATCAGAGGTGGTAACAGTAAGTTGACGGCGGCTATCAATTCTGATGGCTCCTGGGATTAATCCTGCCCAAATCATTAATAAATAAATCAGAAAGTTACTAGCTAGCTTGTCAATTTGCTCGGCTGTTAGTTCCTGGGCTTCTTTTTCTAGATACCAATTAGCGGTTGCCATTGATGAGCGCCACTTTTGACCCCATCCTTTGACTCTTTCTGGTTCCACCAATAAATCCTGCCAGCTAGGATGAGTTTCGGCAGCTGCTTTAAGAATTGACTCTAAGTTTTCGGGAGGAGCGGGCAAGAGAGCGATGATTTCTTCATGATTTAAGCCGTTAAATGGTAATTTTGATTGACCCGAAAGTAGGGGGATTAAGATTTCTCTTAGGGGTTTGAGTCGGTTAAATAATTCGATAAATTGTTCTAGCTCAACCATCTTAGTCGAGAAGTCTTTGATGTCGGCTGTTACGGTTTTAGTACCTCTAATTAATCGAGCAGCTTCATCAACAATGGCTATGTCTTGGCTAAAATCAAAGTCAATTGGGTTTGGTAAACTGTCGAGACTAGCTCTTATTTGATTGTGGCTCAATCCGGCTCGACGTGCCGCTCTAAAACCGTATCCATCCCCCTTTTGGGCGGCACAAATAGCTACTTTTTCACCGTTGCCGTTATCAACTTTCCACTTATGAAATTTACAACTTTTGCAGATGGGATTGAGAGTTGAATCGTCTTCAAAATCTGGCAAACTATCAAGGGAATAACCTTTGTTTTGTAGTTTTAAAAATAGATGGGCATTGTGACATAAACTCAATACGTCGGGATTGTCATCACCTTCACCCGCCCATTTTTCATGAGGATTGCCCAATGGGGTTTTTCGCAGTGGATCGTAATTTAAACCATTGTGCCTGACGGATAAATCGTTAAAGTTACGCTCTACTGTTTCAGTGGTGGGGTTGCGGTGGTTTAAATCCAGATACCATGTTTTACCATTACTGTTGGCAAAGTTTCCCAGATCGTGAGATTTACCCAGTCCCATAAACGAGCGATCTAAGACCAACCGCCAACCGAGTGCTCGCAGTTTGGCAATTACTTCGTGCCGTTGCCCCTGAGAAAATTTGATTTTAGGGGGTTGTTTGCCGGAGTAGTCACTGGGAGTAGGTAATGGGGTTTCGGGGTCGTATTTGATGGTTTTGGGCAGGGTCACGGCCTTATTTAATTGACGATATTGCCCAAAACCTTTTTTGAAGTGCTTACCTAATCCCTTAACCTTGGCAACTAACCAGTCGATGAATTCCGATTGAGCGCGAGCTGTTTCAACTTTTTCTTGTTCCTGTTCCCACTCAATGTATTTTTCGTATGATTGGTGATCGGGTTCTCGGTCGGTATCGGATAAAGGATTATTCTGCTGACACTCAGCGATCACAGCTTCTCGATACTCGCTGTCATGCGACCAGCGATACCAATGGATAAATTTAGTTAAATCTCTCCGAGCCGGTTCAGGATTACTTCTCTTCGCAGAGCGCCATATTGACGACCACTCGCTCGGATTCCAATCCCCACCAGGGCTACAAGATTGACAGTAATTGATAAATAATTCATAGGGGTCACCCTCAACTGAGTAACCATCACGTCGGAGCTGCTCATCACAACCAATTAAATCTTTAGCGAGAGCTATACCTATAGTATTGCGATCGCTCTCGACTCCGTTTAAAGCTTCCTGATTGGCTTTTGATAATGCGAGGTGTAGGGGGATTGAGCCTGTATAGCTAGTAGATACAGGGGTCGAATATTTATAATCAGGTTTCGGATATAACTCTGATTCTGGTTTGGTCAGAATTGATAAATCGATCTGGCCGTCTCGACGACCGCGTTTATAAATGCGCCATCTTTCCTCTGAGATATCTTCAGGGAAGGGAATACCTTTAGCGGCAAAATAAGTTTTAATTCCCGCAATTAATTCCTCGTAGCTGTAACGAGATTCGCTCCAATATTCTAAGGTCTGTTCTCTGCCTTTCTCCCGACGATGAAATCCCGCCATTCTCATGGGCTGGTGGGGATTGGCGATCGCGGTATCGGAATCTAGAACAATACAGAATAATTTTCTTAAATAAACTGTTTGCTCAATGGGGAGATGTTCTGTTGCTTTCCAGTGGGGATGATAGCTTTTAGAGCCAGAGTGAATGATGTAAGCAGGTTCTAGACCCGAGAGCTCAAAAAATTCTGCTATCTTCTGCCATTGTTCCTCTGCTGTCCCTTCGTCTAGTTCTGCTGCGATATCATCGGAGACCGCGATCGCGTCTTTGAGGGGATAGCCGATAGGTTGGGTGGGAATGAAGAAAACCCCGCCGTCGTGATTTTTCGCCCAATTGCTGACAAACTCCCAACAATCGGGATGCTGCTTGGTTCTTAATCGATTTTTGCCGCTGCCAGTCGTCTCCCAAATGGGGAAATGTCCGTCTGGGGTGAAGTTGCCGACGATAAACTCATTGTGACCGAGTTTGAGCCAAAGTTCGCGGCTCTCATCAACAGGTCTGGTTAACTCTAGGATTTTTTGAAATGCTTGTAATCTAGATACAGTAAGGTTATTAAGATTACACTCACCTTCTACTTTAATTTCTCGCGCTTCCTGTGGCATAATTCAAGTGTGGACAATTTAATGAACACTAAAGACTTGCCACCCGTCTTTTTTAAGAGGGTAGTAAGTTTTGTAAAAAATAAGAAGGCAGTTGAAAACTTTTCCCGAGTATGCAACTGCTTTCGGCATTTTTATCCAGATTTTTTGCTCTAGATAGGGGAATTGTAAGATAATTACGGTCTTGATTTTGTCTTTGTCATAAATATTTTTCTTAATTACTGTTTCACAATATAACCTCGCTTCAACCTAACATCCATTGCTTTCTTGTAGCTTGAAAGTAAGCGCTCACTATTTGTGGCGCTCTTACTACTGAGAATACAGTTTTTCAGCAGTAGAATTGTTCAACCCCTATCTACGAAAGGATTTTTCCGATTTTTTTCCCTCCTGTTTCATTTTCAGAAATTCGTCAACCATTGGTTTACCAAATTGCGAAAAAGCGATCGCGCGCCCCGCGCAGTGCTGCTGAAGTCAGATCGCCTTACTCTTCTTTATCTTTTAGGATGAACTGTTATGTTACGAGATGTCAGCCAGGACAAATCCAGGCTCCAATCATGACAACTTCTCTCATGCCAGATCTCCCAAACAGAGTTGAGGTAAGCATCAGTTTGTGACTGTGACCAGCCATTGATTTTAGCCAAATGAGCCTCAGCTTGTTCACCTTCGCCTTGTAAACCAGCTAAACCGATATGTTTAACTCGATGGCAATCAGGGCATAATGCGATTAAACCTTTTAAAGTCTGAATATGTTTAACATCGTCGTAGTGCCAGATTTCATGGCATTCTACAGGATGCTTACTACCACGACCACCACAAAGGGAACATCGATAATTACTCTGTTTATAGGTTGCTCTCCTCAACTTATCCCAGATTTTTTGAGAAACATGGTCGCGAACATTAGAAAACCAACAGGTAGAGGGAACTAATTCGACAGTGAGTAGTTTAACTGGAAGCGACTGACATTCAATTTTATAAACAGATAATCGCTCAACTAAAAAATCTGCTGAGGAGCGAAGAAAAACCCCATTCTGTTTGAAATTTCTGGCAGATTCAGCAATGAATTCTCTATGATTAATATCCTTGAGATATAATTCTCGTAGTGGATTTAAAATCTGTTCTTGTTTAGTTATTTGATTCATAATTACTTTTCATAAAGGTTTAATCCAAGACCAAACCTCGCACAGCACCGCCTAAAACACATGCTTTCGGCGTTACTCGAAGGATCGCCATAGGCAATTTCTTTAATTTCATATTCTCCAGTTTCTTGGTTGTATTTTTCCCGCTTAAGTTCGGCTGTTCCCGTCGCCTCTCGATAAACAGTTCCCTCGCTGGTAGGGATGGTTAATCGACCCACCATAAAGATGCGATCTGAGCTAAGTTTGATGTCCCTAATTTCAAACGTCCATCCCACTGCGTATTTATCGAGTATTTTATTTGCTGTCCACCAAGGCAGATAATAAGCGTTTCCTTTGTCCTTTAATTTTTTTAATAAACTATTTGGTAAAGGTCTTTTTAACGCTTCTTGGATTTGGGCTAACGACCACTCGCCAGGATAAGAAGGAGGAGTCAGAGAAGTTTTTGTTGTAGTTTGCACCTTAAAATTCCTCCCATTGACTATACTCTGTTTTTTGTTCTTGAAATACCCAACATAGTTCACCCGATGCTAATCTGCGTTTAGTATCGTGCCAACCTTGAAGGTAGTAGTAACTATTGCTTTGTGGAGATAGTAATTCAATAGCATCATTTTGCCCATCTATAAATTCTAGATAGGCTTGCTCATCATAGTTCATAATGAAAATGCCTTTGGGTAGCCACCGCTAGTTATCTTTGGTCGGATTGATAGCGGTGGTTTGAATATTGAATTTAAGCTACTGCTTCTAAATTAGCGATCGCTTGTCTCGCTTCAAGCTTGGCAACTGAGAATTGATTTCTCAACAAATTCAATTCAATTACTGCTTTGTCTCGTTTCTCGGTAGCTTCGGTTAGTGCTGCTTTGGCTTGTAAGTAATCTGGTTCTTGTTTTAGCTCCAGCCGTTTGGTTTTGCGCTGTTGCTCGTTTTTCAACTCTTTATTAGATGCGATCTCAGTCTCGATTTCTCCATCCATGAAAGATAGTTGTTCTTTGTAGATGGTGACTTGGCGATCTAAGTTGAGAATTTTAGTTTCTGCTTCCGCGATTTTGAGGGGAAATTGATTTAAGTTATTCATTTTTTTGTCTCCAAATAATTGTGGTTATCCCTCTAAGGAGAGGGAATTTTAGTAATTAAGCTACGTTTTTAGGTTGTGGCTTTTCGGCTTTTCGGAGACAAATCGTGTCTAACTTTTTCCAGAATTGATGTTCTTCTTTGAGGAAAAATAAAGGTTCTCTGTTAATTTCTTCGATTAAATTCTCTAAATAATTATCAAGTTCTTGCTGGATTTCTTCAACTGTTATTGATTCATGAACAAAGTAAGAATCCTTGATGATTTCTGATGCTTGAGCAAATTGGTTTAACATAAATAAATACCTCATTGTTTGGGGTTGAGCCGAGGTGTAACTTTTAGCGGGGTTTCGCCTCGGCTTTTGAATTTTTACTGACTATAGTATAGCATGACGGGCTTATATAAACTACAATAAAGTTACAATTATTTACATGACAGGCATGTTATACTCGAAGAAGAATCAAAGGAGAATAAACATCAAATAAAATGTCTAGACCAGGTGGAAATCCAGATATTACCAAATACAGCTTTAAACAGAAATATGATTGGGATGAACCCTGTAATGAAAAAATGACTTTGCGACTGCCATCTTCAATGAAAGCAGCCATTAAAGCAGGATTAGTTAAGGATTGGGGAGAAGTTTGCCGTCAAGCGATCGCGGCAGAGATTGAGAAGGCACAAAGCCAGACATAGCAAGGAACACAGTCAAGCAATAATCTCTTACAGTAAAACGCCTAATGTGAACACGATTCTGAGATAAACCTACTGACGGGCATTAAACGCAGACATGATTTCTCACTCACTCACAACACGAAACTGAGCCTAAGTTACACCCCTGTAGAGCTTATTTTTTGAGTCTTCTTGAAACTTTCGACTCTTGCTATCTCCGCTGCACCGAAGTCAACGCCCTTGTCCGAAGGATTTTTTTCCTTAAAAAACCCAAATAACACTCTAAAAAACGGCTTGACGAGAGTGCTACAATGGGCGAGCAAGTCGAAGAGTGATGCTCACTAGTTAATGGACTGGAGACAAGCGGACTAATCAGCTAATGCGGAGCCGCGATTGACGAGTGCGGGCTTCATTTCTGTTTGACGAAGGAGTTAAATGTAGTCCCGCCGAGGAATGAGTAATTAGTAGTGCGATCGCTAGTTTTGATTTTCCCGAAAAGTGCGCTCGCTAATGAGCTATTTGAAAAAAAGAGCTTGGGAATGTGAGTAACTTAGCAGTTTTAAGCTATGTGTAGCGACCCAGAATAAGAATGACTTCGACCCGAAATAAGGGCGTTTTTGAGACCAGATTAGATAAGAATAAAACTGGCTCAGACCCACATTAAACAAGAATAGACCCACATTAAAATGAGACTGACCCGAAATAACATCTCTCGACCCACATTAGGTGAGAACAAAGATTTTAGATGGGAATTCCAATTTTGAGAATCTGCTCTCTCATATCTTGAGTTTTTTCCGGAGAAAGTTGATTGTTCAGAAAAGAACGCACCTCAGAAGGTCTCACATTCAGCAATCTAGCGATCGATTTAACATTGTAACCATGTCGAATTAAATTAGGTTCAAGCTCGTCCAAGCCAATAGCTCAAACCGTTTCCATCACTTCAGGAGTAATCGGTTTAACTCCTAGCTGATAAGCTTCATTCATGGCCAGAGTTAAATATTGCTCAATTTGTAATGGGGTAGATAATCGCTCTGCTAAATAAGTAATCGTCTCAGATGCCAAAATATCTGTCGGCTGAACATTTTCTAATGCAGCTTGAGTTAACAGCCATTCAATATATTCTGATTCATGACCCCGAATACCTTCAATAGAAAATGCTTGAGTGCGACCACCGATTTCTTCTAATGTCGGTCTTCTCAAATCATTCTTAAGTTTAGGATGCCCTGCTAAAATAACACTCAATTTCTCGCCATTACTGCGTACTAATTCAATCAACCTTTTGAGACTGACTAAAGTTGTACTATGCAGTCCATGAGCATCATCGACAAACAAAGCAACGGTCGAACGAGCTTTTTGAATCAGTGACAGCAGTAGCCGTTCTCTTTTTTCCGAATTAGAAGGCACTTTCAATTCTTTATCTGGGGATAAATCATAAAATAAAGCTGTAATTAAAGTCACTAAACGAACTTTATCTGATTCGACAGCTAAGGAACGCGAAACTACAACGTCTTGAGCAGAGGTGAGTTCAGCCATCAGTTTTTGCAAGAAAGTAGTTTTCCCTGAACCGACAACTCCAGATATCGCAATCAATCTTCCCTGAGAGATCGCTAGTTTTAATTCTTGAGCTAAATGTTGTTGTGAAGTAGTCTCGAAAAATCCCAAATGGTCGAGTTCTTTCTTTAAACCAAAGAATTCCCTGACTTCACTAAACATAAAAAATTACCTCACCCCTTTTATCCTTGAAAATAATCTTTGATTTTGGTCATCACTTCCTGTTTATTTAGGGTTTCTTCCAAAATTGATTCAACTGTTGCCATTTGCTCAGGAGTTAACTTAGCTAATGGCTTGATTAAATAATGAGCAATCGCTCTTTTGGCTTCTATAGCATTTTTGAAAGTCAATTCTTGAAAGGGGTCCGGGTCAACAAATGAACGGACAGGGAAAGGAATGACATTCTCTGCTACTACTGGTAACTCCACCTGACCAATGGCCGAAGCAGGTAAAGTTAATTGTTCAGCTAGAGCTTCAATTCTGTCAGCTCTTTTCTGAGTATTGGTTTTCTTAAAACTTCGGAAGCTATTAAGGGGTATAGGTTTGCCGATAGGGGCATAAGGACCATAACGTTTTTCTTGATGTTCTACATACAGCTCAGTATCAAATAAACCCCACCAGAGAATGACCTTTTCTCCTGCTAAATCTGGTTCGACTTCATAAGCTACGCCATCTACAGAGATCCGAGCATCGATTCCCACTTTTCGCTTTTCTGGTTCAAGGCGCAAAGGTACAAAATCTCTCCCAACTGCACATCTGTCGAATACCGTCTCTGGTTAAATTCCCCAGCCAGTCTTCGATACGAGAATGAGATTCTCGGCGATGGGATTGTTTGTTGTAGTACAGAAGAAACTGCATTAACCGAGTATTAGCTTCGGTGATGGTTTCGGGCTCATGGAGATGATAGAGGGTTTCGAGCATCTCTTTGACCGTGCGGAAAGGACGTTCTACTTTTCCTTTGGCACGGGCTGTAACTCTTCTGCCATCTTTACCTTGGGGAACATGGTTGCGTAGTTCAATCCCCAAATAATTCATGACTTTCTGAAAAACTCTGCTGCGAGCTATTGGTCCATTGTCCAGGTAAATCATGTCAGGAATTCCTTGAAAGGGAAATTCCTGATGCCCTTTTGGGGACATGGCATTAAACAAGAACTTCAATGCTGCTCCGACATCTTCACCGTAAACTTCATGATATTCCTGATAAGATACTCCACTGCGGTCATCAACGACGCTGTAAAGCATTAACAAAGGTTTGCCGCGACCTGGTTCTAATTCAGTAGAGTTTTTCAGTCGTTTGAGGTCGGAAGAACTTAAATCGAAATGCCAGCATTGATTGCTGTATTCAGCTTCAAACCTTACTGCTGGAGGTTGTCGCGATAATCTCTCTTTGTCGTATCCCCATTGTTTGAGATAGCGATTGACTGTCGTTTTTTTGAGTAATCCGGTCGGTGCTTGTAGATAACCATTGTCTGTATTAATCCCATGTTCTTCCAACAATCTAATAGCTTCTGCTGTAGATAAATGGCGTCCCTGACCGTTACTGGTTCTGATTTTGAGTGCCGCAATTACTTCACAGTATTGTAGTAAGTCTTTTTTCGGCATGACTCGCGGTTGCCCATGATCTGCTCTACGTACTGAACGAGGTAAATTGTATTGTTGTAAATTACGATAAACTGTCTGGGGAGAAACCCCATATAATTCAGCAGTTTCTAAGATTAAACTCCGTCGTGCCGAACTACGATTGGGCAACCTTGAAAGTAAGGAGCGCAGTTCAATAATAGTTTCTAGTGGAATAGTTGTTTTGACCATCTTTCTCTAGTTGTGAATCTTAGATGGGGATAATTTATTCCTCTCTAACCAGGAATAGAGAGTCGATGGTGCGCAATCGACCAACTTGGCAATCGAACGTTTACTAATTCCTTTATCCAAATACATCTGAATTTCTTGTTTTCTCGGATCTAGTTTCAGTTTGGCTGACTGTCTGCCTTTGGGTCTGCCTAGAGGTTTTCCCGATGCTTTTCTTTTGGCCAAAGCTTCTTTGGTTCTCATTGAGATTAGTTCTCTTTCGATTTCTGCTGCTAAACCCAATACTGTAGCGGTAATGCGACTGGGTAAGTTATCGTCGAGAACCATTTGTTGTTTGGCAATGTGAACGGTTAGTTCTTGTGACATACAACATTCGAGGATTTCCAGGACTTGAAGCGTCGAGCGAGCCATGCGACTAATTTCAGCAAAGATGATCACATCTCCTGAGCTAGTCTTGTTGGTTAAGAGTTTTCCCAATTCGCGTTCGCGCCACCGTTTATGACCCGATACGGAATCTTCAATAAATTCTAGATGCCCTAAACTATTTTGATTGGCATATTCTAAGATGCCATGACGTTGATTATCAACATCTTGTTGATTAGTGGAAACTCTCAAATAGGCGTATGTGACCAAGATAGAAGGTGCTTGCTCTTAAAAAACAGCAAAATTTATTTAATCAAACATTTATGTATTTAATTAAATCACAATTTGGGGGCATAAAAATTTTGAGAAAATGATGGTTATTTTCAAACACTAGCTAAGAGACCTTATTGACAAATGCTTGAAACTATTATCTGCTCTGTTTTTTAGCCTATTCTTATTTATTGTGGGTCGAGACTTATTATTTCGGGCTAGTCTCATTTTAATGTGGGTCTATTCTTGTTTAATGTGGGTCTGAGCCAGTTTTATTCTTATCTAATCTGGTCTCAAAAACGCCCTTATTTCGGGTCGAAGTCATTCTTATTCTGGGTCGCTACA
>JASJDR010000172.1 GCA_030065615.1 Xenococcus sp. MO_188.B8
CCAGCCGCCAGTCAAATTCAGGCAGCATAAGTTGCCACACAAATGAACCCAGCACCAGGGGGCTTACCCCAAACATGACCAGCAGGAAGGGGGCATCGCGTTCATCCTTCATAATCCTGCGCGCCAGATTCACTGAGGCCGAATTCACAACCTTTACTATCCACTGAACTAACGGCAGTCGGTAAAGCAGTTTGAAGGTATAGGACATCATCAAGCTGACAGGATAAAACAGCAGTATAAACGGGAAGGGTAGTATCCAGATAATGTTCAAAACTAATAGAAATGGAGCGACCAGAATCCGCCAAAGGTCACCAGTCGCGCGATGCTCTCCTATTCTGGGGTTGATTAGAGAACTCATTGTGTTACCTAGAAAATAATTAACTTTGTTGGACATAAAATAAAGCTGTATAATTTTTTCTTGATCATTTACTTTTTGTTCTTTTCACGATTTCGCTTCTTGAAGTGAAGCGGTTTCAGTCTGCCAAACAGCAGCATAGTGTGTGTCTTTGCTGAAAGCCAGCGGAGTATGCTATCCATGGGACTTTTGGGAAACTCAAAACAGATGCTGGTACTCAGGTGACATTCTTTTGAGTTAAGGGCTTCACCGGACGGGTGCGTTGTCTGAGCAGTTCAACTATCTCCTCTTGGCTGAGCTTATTGGTCAGATCGACATACTTCTTCGCTAGCAGGTCGAAACGTCTCAGCAAGGTGGTGAGCACAAAGACTTCGATAGGATGCACGTCGCGAAAGATCGTGGCCTTCTTTTCCCTGTAAAGGTTTTGGTTTTCATGGTAGTGAACGTAATTCTGTGTCCAGTGTAAAGAAGGGTTAATATGATGACTCAGATGATAGCTTTCATGCATAAAGTCATCCCTGTCATTCAAAATAGTGATTGAGCCAGTATAGTAGTTCTCCGGATCCTCGGGATCGCAGAAACAGTGCCAAGTCCAGCTAACAATAGCAGCGTTTAGGGCATTGTTTAACAGGTGAGGCAAAACGAAGTATACCAGTGCAAATAGCCAGTTCACCCACAGCAGAACACCCATAATGCTGTAGTAAACGACAACGCCTAAGGCCATTTTGCGGAACTGCTTCCATCTTTTGTTTTTGTAGAAATATACTAGGGGACCTACACCGCTGTTATGCCAGTAGGCGTTGTGAACAATATATTTCAGGAAGTGGAGCAGGTTGGCACGGTCATACAGGAGCGTCGACTGATTGTCTGGATAGTTATTGTTTTCACCGTGGTGAATTCCAACATGGCCGCATCGATCCATCTCGGGAATGTTGCCGTAAAAAATGGAGAGAAACCATTCAAAGTATCTGTCCAGGAACCTGTTGTAAGGTTTTTGATAAAGACCCTTGACGCAGTGGGATTCACGGTGCTTACAGATAAAGACGCGGAAATAAAAGTTAAACTTTCCTGGACCAAAATAGAGGACGTAATGAAGTATTGCCAGCCGCCAGTCAAATTCAGGCAGCATAAGTTGCCACACAAACGACCCTAGCACCAGGGGGCTTACCCCAAACATGATCAGCAGGAAGGGAGCATCGCGTTCATCCTTCATAATCCTGCGCGCTAGAGTCACTGAAGCCGAATTCACAACCTTCACCATCCACTGGGCTAACGGCAGTCGGTAAAGCAGTTTGAAGATATAGGACATCATCAAGCTGACAGGATAAAAAAGCAGTATAAAAGGAAAAGGCAGTATCAAGATAATGTTCAAAACTAAGAGAAACGGAGCAACTAGAATCCGCCAAAGATCATCAGTCGCGCGATGCTCTCCTATTCCGGAGTTACTTAGAGAACTCATTGTGTTACCTAGAGAATAATCAACTTTATGGGACATAATATCGGAACTTTCCTTGTCATATTAGTTACAAGCTTTATGCAGCAAGGAAATATTCATGCTTTTATTTTTCACAATAAAAGTGTACAGAGTATTTTTTAAAAAGGCTTTCTAACATATTTCAATGGGATTAACTTGTGCTAAAGTTAGGTTTCAACAAATTCAGTCACATTCGCTACTGTCGGGACATTACCATTGCAATAAAATTGCTTCCTGAGAAAAACCAGGACCCATTGCTAACAGCAAGCCATAAGATCCCGCAGGGGGCTGTTCTCCTGCCAAACTTTTATCTAGGATGTATAACACCGTAGAGGAAGAAATATTACCAACTTCGGCTAAAGCATCCCAACTTCCTTGTAGTGCTTGCTCTTCGAGTCCAAACTCTTCTTGAACTGCTTTAATAATCTTTGGTCCTCCAGGGTGAACTATCCAGCGAGTAATCTTATCCGTTGAGAGGTTATGGTCAGCGAGTAGGGGGTCAATGGTTTTGTGGAGAGCAACCTTAACATAATCGGCTACTTCTGGTCGTAGAATATTACGTGTACCAGTATCCACCAGATCCATGCCCATCAGATGAACTGTATTGGGTAGAATAATCGAGCGACTATCAACAATTCGAGGTTGACCAGGTTGAGCCAAAGGATGATCTTCGCCCACCATTAAAACTGATGCTGCACCATCGCCAAATAGAGCGGCAGTGACAATTGTCATGATGATATCGCTGTAGACCCCAGGATCTTCGGGCAATCGTTTCATCATGTAGAATAAATCTCTTTGTAGGGAACCTTGCCACAATCCGGAAGAGGGTTCCATCGCA
Organism: Xenococcus sp. MO_188.B8; assembly: GCA_030065615.1. Taxonomy (GTDB): domain Bacteria; phylum Cyanobacteriota; class Cyanobacteriia; order Cyanobacteriales; family Xenococcaceae; genus Xenococcus. The sequence continues at coordinate 2,668 of JASJDR010000172.1, forward strand.
AACAACACTGAAGATTCGGTAGGATGTCCCTTTAAATAATCAGCGATCCGAGCTAAACCAAAAGCACCACCCATACAACCTACACCCGTTAACGCCATTCTTTTGATATCGGGAGAAAAGGGAATGCGGTTGATTAATCTCGCATCCAATCCAGGAGTGGCCGCAACTAGGGTAGTAGCGGTAAGTTGAGAGATATCTTGGGGTGCTATATCTGCCTTGCAGAGTAGATTGGTTACAGTAGTTTCAATGACATTAAGACACTTAGTAATTACTTCATGAGCAACTTGTGTGATTCCTGGAGGATCGAAGAAAGAATCGAGGGGTAAAGTAAAGTAACGTCCATTAATTTTAACGTTGGTAAAAAAGCGATCAATGGTATCGAGATCAAAATCTAGTTCCATTGCCAAGCAGTATTTCCGCAGTGCCGTGGCTAGAACTTCCTGTGAGTAATAGTGAGGTGGGAAGCCAGTGGAGGTAGCAACAATAAAAGCCATAGTTATTTCATCCTTTATTTAAGAATCAACAGTTTTAAGCTGATCGACATCGAGTTTGACAAAATGTTTCAAGTAATATATATGGATTGAGCATCGGAATTATGCAACTTTTATGTGGATCAGCTTAGAAGCTTCGGTCTAGGCTGCAAATTTCCTGGAAGAACCGCGCGCTTCGTAAGGGTTATTTGACAGCTGAAATAGTTTCTGAGATATGGTTTGTACAAGTGCGGACTCTTCAACATTCAAGAAAAAATGGTCGCCGGAAAACATTTGCAGTGTGAAGTCTCGATGGGTTTGCTGGCGCCAAGCAGCAATCTCTTCACGGCTGATCTTGCTATCTTGTAAACCTCCAAAAGCAGTAATCGGACAGTCGAAGGGCTGCTCATTTTCATAAAAGTATGTCTCTAACATTGCAAAGTCAGCTCGCAAAGCTGGAAGAAACAACTGCATCAATTCAGCATTTTGCAGGATTTCCTTAGGAGTTCCATTAAGGCGATTTAGCTTTTCTTGGAACTTCAATTCAGGTAAGCGGTGAATTGGCGGTTCTGGATTTGGGAGCTGGGGAGCACGGCTACCAGAAACAAATAAGTGAATTGGACAAGACCAATTGCGCCGACGCAGTTCACGCGCTAATTCAAAACTCAGCAGCGCTCCCATACTATGGCCGAAGAAGGCGAAGGGAATGTCCAGATGTGGACGGAGAAGGGGAGCCAGTGTTTGAATAAGAGGCTTCAGCCGAGTAAAGGGAGATTCTTTAAGTCGGTTTTCCCTCCCAGGTAACTGTAGTGAGCAAATTTCTATTTCTGTTGGGAGCTTCTCTAACCAGGAATGGAAAATAGAGTTACCAGCCCCAGCATAGGGGAAGCAAAACAGGCGAAAACGGGCTTTTGGATTCAACTCCGAGCGGTTGAACCAAAGATTGGCTTGAGGCATAAACGCTGCGACTGAATGGGTTTTCGCTTCCTGGGAACCCAGACTTGAATCTACCGTTGGCAGATGTTCTTTAGGAGATTTTTGCTCAATTAGGAACAGTACCTGCGTTAAAAACTGCTCCAGACTAAGTTCTGCGAAATATTCTACAGGAACCATTACTCCCAAATTATCCTCCATTTGCTTTCTGAGCTCGGTAGCCATTAAGGAGTCGAGCCCTAAAGCTGAAAGATGCTGTTGCCAGTCCAGTTCAGAGGCAGAAATTCCCATCACCTTAGCTAATAGTTGGCTTAAATAAGACTCTAGTAGCTGTCGCCTTTCTCCTGGTTCGGCAGCTAGAAGCTCATTGCGCTTTTGGCTCCAGTCTACTTCTGGTACGACAGTATCAAAAGAGAAGGATTCCTGATTTAGCTCAGAAGCTCCATTGATATTTGCTATGGATGTTACCTTTAACTGCTGTTGGTGTTGCTTAACTAACAATTCTAACAGCTTAGGCAGTAACTTAACTTCATCTTCTGAGAGTTTTTTTGATTTTTTTAACTGATTAATTAATGATGTTGTCTCTCTTTGATGCAAAAGATTAAATAGTGAATTCAAGGTATTCTCTGGCGATAAAGAATCTATTTTTTGATGCCTATTATCAGCCGTTTCAATCCAATAGCGCTGCCGCTGCCAGGGATAGGTGGGAAGTTGCAGACGATAACTAGGACTATGCTGGTTAAAGCTAGACCAATCTACTTTCACCCCGCGCACGTATAATTGAGCTAAACTCTGAAGAATTAGTTGCCCATTCTCTTGCCCTGGACGTAAACTGGGAAGCCACTGTAGGAGCTCACTGCAGTTTGCCTCTTCTTCTAACAAGCAATGGCGACCCATTCCCAATAAAGTCGGCTTCGGACCGATTTCGACAAATACCCTATACCCCTGTTGATAAAGAGTTTCCATTCCCGCTGCAAATCTCACAGGCTGCAGAATATGGCGACACCAATACTCAGGGGTTCCTATCTCTGCAGTAGCCAGTTCCCCAGTGACATTGGAAATAATGCTGACCTGCGGAGATGAATAGGTCACCTCCTGGGCAATCTGCTCAAAATTTGTCAGCATTGGCTTCATTAAAGGAGAGTGGAAGGCATGGGAAACCTGTAACTTTTTCGTCTTGACTCCTTCTGTTTCTAGAACAGCAATGACTTCTTGGATTGCCTGAGTCTGACCAGAAATTACAACATTTTCTGAACCGTTGATAGCAGCGATCGCTACTTGCTGTTTGTAGGGTTCAATTGCCTCTCGCACTTGGCTTAAGGAAGCCAACACTGCAACCATTCCACCGTCTGGGGGTAACTCTTGCATTAAACTCCCCCTAGATGCGATTAACTTCAGTCCATCTTCTAGGCTAAATACTCCTGCGACACAAGCAGCTACATATTCACCAACACTATGACCCATCACCACATCCGGTTCTATGCCCCAAGACTTCCATAGTTGAGCCAGAGCATATTCGATGGCGAATAAAGCTGGTTGAGTATAGGCAGTTTCATCAATTGGTGAAGTTGCCCCTGGTTCTGGATACAAAATGCTCATCAGAGGCTTCTGTTGATAGAGACGTAGAATGGCATCACATTGCTCAAGGGTTTTGCGGAAGACAGGCTGAGTTTCGTAAAGTTTTCTTCCCATATTCACATATTGTGAACCCTGACCTGTAAATAAAAAGGCAATTTTCGGACGCTTTCGACCATTAACTTGAGCTCTTACCAAGCCGACTGTCTCTTTTCTAGCCACGAAAGCATCTAGCTGCTTGCGCAACTGCTCGGTGGATTCAGCAACTACTGCCAGGCGGTGGTTAAAATGCGATCGCCCGGTATTAGCAGTGAAGCAAATATCTGCAATCGATGCTCTAGAATTATTCCCTAAAAATTCTTGATACTTTTGTGCTAGAGCTTGCAGAGCCTTCTCACATTTAGCAGACAAAGTTAATACATGGCACGGAGGCTCATTGAAGTTTTCACTCCCGACTTCCGACTTCTGAATTCCGACCTCTGGGGGTGCTTCTTCCAAAATCACATGAACGTTAGTTCCACTCATGCCAAAGGAACTGACCCCAGCCAAGCGTGGGCCTGCTGAGCAATCCCAAGAGGTCAATTCTGTAGGAACTGCAATTGGCAGTTTTTCCCAAGGGATATAAGAATTTGGATTCTTGAAATGGAGATGGGGAGGAATCTGCTGATGCTGCAGAGAAAGTATCACTTTCATCAGACCGGCTACCCCTGCCGCTGACTCAAGATGACCAAAATTGGTCTTAACCGAACCAATCATCAGAGACTCCTGCTTCTCGCGACCTTGACCCAAAACCTTACCTAAGGCCAATACCTCAATAGGATCTCCGAGAGATGTTCCCGTACCGTGAGCTTCCACATATTGAATTTGGTTGGGCTTCACCCTGGCATTTTCTAAAGCTTGCTGAAGCACAGCCTCCTGAGCAGAACCATTGGGGGCTGTGAGCCCGTTGCTTTTGCCATCATGGTTAACAGCTGAGCCTCGAACCAAAGCCAAGATCTTGTCACCATCAGCTACAGCATCAGATAAACGCTTGAGAACTACAATTCCACATCCTTCTCCCCTGGCATAACCATCCGCAGCAGCGTCAAAAGTTTTACAACGACCATCTGCAGCTAGGGCTTTTAGCTTAGAGAAACCGATGCTTGCTTCTGGTGAAAGCATCAGGTTCACCCCACCAGCCAAGGCCAGATTGCACTCTTTCAAGCGTAAGCTCTGACAGGCAAGATGAACTCCCAAGAGAGAAGAAGAACAAGTTGTATCCAGAAATAAAGCGGGCCCAGTTAGACCCAGAACATAGGCCAGCCTTCCAGCAGCAATACTTCGAGTATTCCCCAAACTACTGTAAGCATCAATGCGAGTGGTATCTCCAGAATTGAGACTAAAGCGAGAATAATCTTCAAAGCAAATCCCTGCAAACACCCCTGTCTGACTGCCTTGAAGTTGCTCTGGTGCAAGTCCTGCTACCTCTAAGGCTTCCCAGCTCACTTCCAACAGCAGTCGCTGCTGAGGATCCATACCTATCGCTTCTCGCGGCGAAATACCGAAGAATTGGGGGTCAAACCGATCTACCTCATCTAAAAACCCACCATAGCGAGTATACATTTTCCCAGGAACATCTGGGTCTGGATCGAAGTAATGCTCAACATCCCATCGCTGTGAGGGAATTTCCGTAATAGCATCTACCCCATTCTGTAGTAGTTGCCAAAATGTCTCTGGATCTTTAACACCCCCTGGAAAACGACAACCCATACCAATAATGGCAATCGGTTCAGTCTTTTGTTGCTCGATTTCTTCGAGTTGGCTCCTTGCCTGCTTAAGAGCTCGCAGTATGCGATGTGACGAAGTAGTTTGTTCCCGATTCTGTTCAGTAAATTGATTTATTTTAGTCACTTTAGTCATTTTAGTTTCCCCTCCAACAGGTTTTCAAGTTCAGTCAATTCCTGAGCAATTGACCCCTCAATATCAGTTTCCAAAGGTTCGTTCAACTCTGATGATTGTTTCTTTTCCACCGTGAAATCCAACTTCGGAGATCCGGTAGACCCTCCTCCTTGTTTTTCCATTTCACTGGCTAGATATTTCCCCAAAGATTCAATGGTTGGAAAATTCCAAACTATGGTTGCATCTAGAGAATGTTGCAGCCAATCCTCCAAGTCTTGTGCCAACTCCACTGCCATTACTGAGTCCATACCATAATCAGCAAAAGAAGCATTACTATCGATAGATTTAGCATCAATTTTCAATTTCTTAGCCAGCCAACTTTCACTCCAACTCTGAATTGAGGATGCGGTATAGATAGAATCTTTTTCTCTTGGTTGATGATGCCCATTTTCTGAAGCTGCAACTGTCTCTTGCTTTCTGGAAAATTCTAAACTAGTATTAGACTTTAGCGCTGAGTCAACTGTAGAAGTTTGACACCGTAGCAACTCATCAAGCTCACGATCTTCCCCTGCCATAGTTTGTTCTAAATCGCCAATTGTTGCAGCATAATCGTATATCTGAGCAGTTACAGCATCAGCATTAGAAAGTACCAATTCCCCAGGTTCTCCAGAGAGAACGCTCTTCAGTTTTTGTTCAAACTGCAATTTTGCCCAGCTTACAGCACGGCGTAAACGCTCAGAACCATTAGTTTGAAAAGCTCCTTGAACCGCAGCCAGTAGGATAGCAAAGGTGGCCAATTCCCCTGTGCGAACATAAGCCCAACGAAGTGCCGAATTATGCTCGGAAATAGATGACCCAGAACTCGTCAAACGATCGTGGATTTGTGCTGCTGCTGCTTTCAAGCGTTGAGCGAGATCGGGTACCCCCAATCCTTCACACAAGAATTTATGTAATTGTTCGCTTTTGTTGATTACACAAGAGCCCAAAAACATATTCAGAGTTTCGGTTGGACCTTCAAAAATGCGAAAAACTCTAGCATCACGGAGGATTTGAGGGGCAATGTTATTTTCTATATAGCCACGACCTCCTAGTAACTGAACCAGTTGGTCAGCAGCCTGCCAGAAAAACTCCGGGCCTGATGTCTTGCAAGCTGTGTAGACTTCTTCAGGAACAGAATATCCCTGATCCAACAACTCGGCAATGGTGAAAACTAAAGTTTCTAGAGTGGTAATGGCTGCTGTCAAGTCGCTTAAACGAACTAAGGTAACAGGGTTATTAAGTAAACGACCTGTGGAGACGGAACGACGCTCACTATAGCGAAGCATCAACTGAAGGCAGCGTTTCATACCACCAATGCACCCTGCCGCCAAACCCAATCGACCGCGCATCATGGCATCTTGAGCAACGTTCATTCCCGCACCAGCTTCACCCAACAGTTGCTCTGGAGCTACGGATACCCCATCCAGAAATATGGCATTTTGAACCATACCCCGCATTCCCATAGTCAGAACTTCGGGCCCTTGGCGCAAGCCTCTTGCTCCTTGGGGAACTACAAAAGCACTGATTCCGATAGATTTGCCGTTAGTATCTAAGTGTTGGACAAAAATGTTCATAGCACCAGACCATGCGGCGGAACCACTCCAAATTTTGGTTCCTTCCAATAACCAACCACCATGAGAATTAGGTATTGCTCTAGCAGAGATGGCTCTCGGATTTGAACCTGCTCCTGGTTCTGTTAGGGCATAGGCTCCTATTTCTCGACCTGTAGCTAGTTTAGGAAGCAGTTGCTCTCGCACAGTCTTAGAGGCATATTTCATCACAGGGCGAACCCCAAGGACATTATGGTTGCCAACAAACAAAGTCAGGCTTTGATCGATGGCTCCAAGCTGCTCTACAACTCGCAAGGTATCTTTATTGTTAAGACCCATCCCTCCATACTCAGGGGGTACTTGCAGACCGAAAAGCCCACGGTTACCAAAATCGAGAACGATATAAGGTGGAATGCAACGGCGTTCATCAATCAGACGTGAGTTGATTCGCTCATTCCCGTAGCTGCGGAGCCACTCGATCAGATCGTTGGCACGGGATCTACTCAAATCCTCTGGAGCTGCTGAAGAACCATTTCTGGAAGTTTCGAGCGATTCCGGCACAATTCTAATTCTTTGAGACAGAGAGTCATAGGGATTCAGCTTAAATGGTGATGACTTTAATCCAGTTTGCTCTTCTGGTGATTCCACTATGTCTAACTTCCACTGACCTACTACAGAAAGAGAATCTTCAAAAAATCCCACTCGACATGCGTGACGCTGAATCTTGCCACTGGATGTCTTCGGTATTGTAGTAGGTTTGAGCAACAACACCCCATAAACTTGCAGTTCATGGTTTTGCGACACTGCTTTACGAATACTACTGACTACTTGATCTACATCTAGCTTTCGCAGGTAAGTTCGTTCCACTTCAACAGCAATCACTAGCTGCTCTGAGCCTAATATTTCCACTGAAAAAGCTGCACAACAACCAGGTCGTAGAGCTGGGTTACTTTTCTCTACAGTTAGTTCAATATCTTGGGGATAATGGTTGCGTCCCCGAATGATAATCAGATCCTTAAGCCGACCTGTGACATATAGCTCATCATCGAGTAAAAATCCCAAATCCCCCGTGCGCAGAAACGGTCCCTTCCCGGTATCTGCTAGGTAGGCATTAAAAGTTTTCTCGGTTGCTTCTGCTTTCTTCCAGTAGCCCTGAGCCACGCTCTCCCCTGACACCCAAATCTCTCCCACTTGTCCATCCAGACACTGGGTTAAGGATTCAGGATTAGCGATCGCAATTTTCTGGTCATGGGGACTTCGACCACAACCCACTATCGCCCGAACCTCCTCAGAGGAATCAGCAGAATTTACCACCTGGTTTTGCAACAGAGCCAACCTATCAACACGGCGAATAATTGGCTCGGCTGTCTTCAAACCCCCAGATACAAATAAAGTATTTTCAGCCATCCCGTAGCAAGGATAAAATGCCTGCTTTCGGAAACCAGAAGGTTTAAAAGTGGCAGCAAACTGCTCCAGGGTATGGGCATTGATAGGCTCAGCACCCGTAAAAGCTAGTTTCCAGCTACTCAAATCAAGACCTGCCAGTTGTTCTGGCTTAATCTTTTTGACACAGAATTCATAGGCAAAATTAGGCCCGCCGCTGGTGGTAGCTTTATAGCGGGAAATTGCTTGCAGCCAGCGGATAGGCTTTGAAAGAAAAGCTACTGACGACATCAGCGTGACTGGAAACCCCCCGTAAAGAGGTTGTAACACTCCACCAATCAATCCCATATCGTGATAAGGCGGCAGCCAGATAACCCCGTGGCTATTAGGCGTATGCTCGAACCTTTTATGGATCAGAGCTAAATTATGCAACAGATTCTGATGAGAAACCATCACCCCTTTCGGCGTTCCTGTCGAACCAGAGGTGTACTGGAGAAAAGCTAAAGTGTTGCTGTTGACTTCTGGTTCAAGCCAGTCTGACGCCAATTCGCTCTTGATGTTATCGGTAGCTACCCAGCGCAACTCAGCCAATTCTGATTCCTGGGAAAAGCGACTCTCTATGTTGTCCAACAAAGATGTAGTAGTAAGCGCTACTGATGCCTGGGCATCTGCTACAATTGCCTGCAGCCTCGACATCTTCTGATTCCGTCGAGGTGGATAAGCAGGTACTGCCACAACCCCTGCATACAAGCAGCCAAAGAATGCCGCTATGAATTCCAGACCAGGTGGGAACAGTAGCAGCGCCCTTTCCCCGGTAGCTTCCAGACTCTGAAGCTGAGCTGCGATCGCCCTTGCCCGTGTATCTAACTCTTGATAAGTCAGGCTATCTGATTCTGTTTCTCCATCTTGTAGGAAAGTATAAGCATTTTGTTTGGATTGATGTATTGTTCGGTAGCGTAGTAGGTCTACTAAGGTCAATAGCCCAGGCACAACTGCTGCCGATTCTACATCTAGTTGGTCATTATTTTTTTGATTGGCAATTACATCCTCTGCTTGAACTTCGGATAAATCACCATGAGACTCTTTCAACTGCATAAACTTTCACTCCATTGACCCAAATACAAAGGTTGTAATACATTGCCAATTAATACCATAATTTTTTTGTGTGTTAATTTTTAAAGTTTAAGTAGTTTATTCATTGCGTTCCAGTTTTTGGTCTCCTCACTATTTCAATTTGTTCGTTCTGCGGATTCTTATGTCTAAACAAAGGAAAAGATGCAGTTTCGAGAGCAAAAAAATCAAATGACAATCAGCAAGTCGGCTAGCAACTTAAGGCGGGACACTTTATACAGTAAGAGTTTTAGTCTCTGGTTAATTGAGTAAATTATGGTCACAAGTTAATTAGCTGTCGCAACGCCTTCATGCATAAATTTATGATTCTCAACCTATTGATAATCGATAGATTGTTTCTAACTTCTATCCAGACATAGCTACTAAAGGAAATTTAAGGTAATTACTGCAATGAGTTATCCACAATTCATGAATTCAGCAATAGAGCAAACTAAAATTATCCAGGCATTACTAACTTTTCCTGAGCAAGCTGCTAAAATCTTGGCGGTTCATCCCAACTTAATCGATCACGATTTGGTTAAGATGGTAGAACAACGTGCTTCTGATTTTCAAGCTAATGGCTCACAAGAAGCTGCTACTTTTTTACATAATTTAGTTCCTCATCTCAACCAGTTAATTAACAATAGCAATATTTCTAGTTTAAAAACTAGAAATATTGAAGGATTGATTGTTTCTGATCCCATCACTGAGCCGGACAACATCTCTCAACAACAAACGCAAGCTTATCGCCATCTTATCCAAGCGCTACTGACTTATCCTGACCAAACGACAAGGCTTTTGGATGCTCATCAAAATCTGCTGGATGAATACCTAGTAGAGATGACAGCACAACTAGCAGCTTCTATGAAAGCCAATGGTTCACGGGAAGCTGCTATTTTTTTATGCAACTTAGTAGTGCGATTAAAAAATCATCTATCTGCTCCACCAGAAATAGTTGACTACCAGCCCAATAATCCCAAAGTAATCGCCCAAACTCCCCCAAAAAATAGATTAAAATTGTTATCAAGTGTCACATTAATGATATCTTTTTTAATACTTGCGATTAATCACCAGTTTGGCGGTAACAAGTTTTTAAGTTTGCCTCAAGTTTTAGCAACAGACTCTCTTGAAAGTGGTTTAAATAATAAGTTTCAGGACAGCATTTTGCCGGTTGAAACTATTAGTATCGAGCCAGTAAATTCATACAAAGTTTCTCGCAACTATACTGGTCAGATTCTTGCTAATCGCAGTAGTGAACTAAGTTTTGAGCTCTCTGGTAAATTAATTTCTCAAACAGTTAAAGAAGGCGATTACGTTAAAATAGGTACTACTCTTGCCTCTTTAAATATAGACAATCTCCGTACTAGAAAACAAGAATTGCTAGCGAGAAAAGCCCAAGCTGTAGCTCAATTAAAAGAATTACGAGCAGGAGCAAGACCAGAAACTATTGCTGCTGCTAGAGCAGTAGTAGCTGATTTTCAAGAACAATTGAAATTAGAAAGCCAGAGACGTTTACGACGAAAAGAACTATACGAAGAAGGGGCTATTTCCCGCGAACAATTTGAAGAAGTGGTTACTGCTGAATCTTCCTTACAAGCTCGTCTGAATGAAGCTCAAAGTCGATTAGATGAGTTATTAGCCGGAACACGCCCTGAACGGATTGAAGCTCAAGAAGCTGTAATCCGAGAACTAGATGCCAATATCGCCAATATTAACATCGAACTAAAAAAAAGCGTTCTTAAAGCTCCTTTTGCCGGAACAATTTCAAGTCGCCAAGTTGATGAGGGTACCGTAGTTTCTGCTGGTCAATCGGTTTTTAGTTTGGTAGAAGATAGTATTCTGGAAGCTCACATCGGTATTCCCATTGACCAAAGCCAACAAATTACAGTAGGTAAGACTTTACCTGTGGGAATTGGACAGGATGTCTATCAAGCAAAAGTCTCATCTCTTCTTCCCGAATTAGATGCTAATACTCGCACTGTAACTGCGGTCTTGGCTCTGGAAAATACTGCTAGAAAAATTTTTCCTGGGCAAATAGTTCGGTTACCAATAAGTCAAACTGTTACTAATTCTGGTTTTTGGCTACCGACAACTGCTCTAGTGCGAGGAGAGCGAGGTTTATGGTTTTGTTATGTTATCGGTGAACCAATTGCAGACGATAACACTACGGCAACCAAATCTATTTTCCAGATCGAACGCAGAACCATAGAAGTTCTGCATAACAGCAATAACAGAGTCTTGGTTCGCGGTACTCTTCAACCTGGAGAAAAAGTGATCGCTAACGGGACTCATCGTCTCGTACCAGAACAACTAGTTACTCTTAAATAAAAATGTTTTAATTAAAAACTTGAATTAAAATGCCAAATAATGATAACTATATTTTATCGAAATCTGAGATTACTAATTCTCACTATTTGTCTAATTATTGTTTGGGGTCTTTCTTCTTACCAAGTATTACCTCAGATGGAAGACCCAGAGTTGACTACTCGCTGGGCTTTAATTACAACTCGCTTTCCTGGGGCCAATGCCTATCGGGTGGAATCTTTAGTTACAGACAAAATTGAAGAAGAATTATCAGAAATTGAAGAAATCGAGACTATCAGCTCTACTTCTCGCCTAGGACTTTCTACCATCTCCATCGAGATCAATAATGAGATTGTTGATGTAGAGAGAGTTCAATCACGGATTCGAGATCGCCTTGATGATGTTACAAGCCAGCTACCTGAAGATGCTTTAGAGCCAGAATATCAAGATCTAGTTTCCAGAGCTTACACTCTCATGGTTGGACTTTCTTGGGACTTTGAATCTGCTCCTAACTATTCTATTTTGCGTCGTCTGGCGGAAGAATTAGAAAATGACTTGAGTACTATTAACGGAACCGAGCAAGTCGAGTTATTTGGTGCTCCTCAAGAAGAAATTACCGTAGAGATCGATCCTTTTAAGTTGGCTAGTTTAGGGATAACTCCTCAAGAATTGTCACAACAAATTCGTCTTAGCGATGCGAAGGTATCTGCAGGACAATTCCGTAGCAATGAACATGATATCCTGCTAGAGGTTGATGGGGAACTCGAATCTACCGAACGGATTAGACAGATTCCCATTCGCTTTGGTGATTTGGGTCAGTTTACTCGTTTAGAAGATCTGGCCAAGGTTAAAAAGGGAATTGTTGAGCCTCCAACAGAAGTAGCTATAGTCAATGGCAAACCTGGGATAATTCTGGCGGTACTAATGGATTCCAACCAAAGGATAGATCGCTGGGCTGCTGCTGCTCGTCAAGAACTAGAAAAATTCCAGCAAAAATTAACTCGAGGAGTAAAGTTAGAGATCATCTTCGATCAGAGCATCTATGTAGACAAGCGACTCAATGGATTATTTATCAATCTGCTATTAGGAACTCTACTGGTCATTGGCAGTAGTTTCGTGATGATGGGATGGAAATCTGCTGTGGTTATAGGCTCAACTCTACCTCTTTCAGTACTGATGGTATTTGGAGGGATGAACTTATTTCATATTCCCTTGCATCAGATGTCAGTGATGGGATTAGTAGTTGCTTTGGGTTTGCTAGTCGATAATGCAATCGTAGTCGTCGATGAAGTCAATAAAGAACTAGAACAAGGTATTAAACCTCACCAAGCAATCTCTAAAAGTATCAGCTATTTAACTATTCCTCTCTTAGCTTCTACTTTAACTACTGTCTTAACTTTTCTTCCTATCGCCTTAGTTTCTGGCCCTACAGGGGAGTTTGTTAGAACAGTCGCCATTAGCGTTATCTTAGCTTTGTTGAGTTCGCTGTTTCTAACTTTAACTGTGGTACCTGCTTTAACCGGCAGATTAAATGATTTTACAGCTAGAGTCAAAACAAGGGAGGCTTCTTCTTGGTGGAATAGAGGTTTCTCTGACCGTACAATAGCTCAAGTTTATGCAAATACTTTAAAATACATATTTAAAAAACCTGTATTGGGTATAGTTTTAGCTCTAATTTTGCCAGTTACAGGGTTTGTGATGGCAACGAATTTAGAAGAACAATTTTTTCCTCCCGCAGAGCGAGACCAATTTCAAATCGAACTTGAATTATCTTCTTCCGCTTCTCTGGCAGAAACTCAAGTCAGTGTCCTCCAATTAAATTCTATTCTGCAAAATTATTCGGAAATAGTTAACGTTCATTGGTTATTGGGTAGAAGCGCCCCCAAATTTTACTATAATCTAGAAGAAACCATCGAAGACTTATCTAATTATGCCCAAGCCCTGGTGCAAATTACTTCACCTACAGGAAGAAGTAAACTAATCCAAAGCTTACAACAAGAACTTAATGCAGCTTTTCCCTCAGCACGAATCTTAGTCAGGCAATTAGAACAAGGTCCGCCTGTAGATGCTCCTATTGAATTACGTCTCTACGGTTCTGATTTAGAATTACTAAAAGAACTAGGCGATCGAGTAAGATTAGAAATAACTCAGGTTAAAGATGTTATTTATACCACTGCCGCTCTCAGTGAAACTTCACCCAAGTTTAAATTTAATTTAGATGAAGAAGAAGCTAAACTAGCAGGTTTAGACAATACCGCGATCGCCAGGCAACTAGATACTAATCTTGAAGGTGTTATCGGCGGTTCTGTACTAGAAGGGACAGAAGAACTTCCAGTGCGAGTAAGATTATCTAATTCTCATCGCAGTAACCTAGATCAAATTGCATCTCTCGATTTACTTCCCAATAACATTTCCAGAGAAGATAACTTGTCTACTATTCCTCTAGATGCAGTGAGTAAAATCGAACTTGCCTCAGAGCTAACCACTATATCTCGACGTAATCGCGAACGTATCAATAATATTCAAGTTTTTATCAAAGCTGGAATCTTGCCATCCAAAGTACTCAAGAAAATCACAGCACATCTGGCAACTAGTAAATTTAAACTTCCTCCTGACTATTTTCTAGAGTTTGGAGGCGAGCAAGCGAAGCGGAACGAAGCATTAAGTAATCTCTTTTCGACTATTGGTATTGTTTTAATCTTAATGATTGCTACTTTAGTACTTTCTTTTTCTTCTTTTCGTCTAGCAGGAATTATTGCCATTGTTGCTATTTGTTCTATGGGACTGGGACTTTTTTCTCTGTGGATATTTGGCTATCCTTTTGGATTTATGGCAATTCTTGGTACTGTAGGACTTATTGGAATTGCAATTAACGACTCTATTGTCATTTTGGCTGCTATCCATTCCCATATAGCTGCTCGTCAAGGTAGTCGCAAAGCCATCGCTCAAATAGTGTTTAACTCTACTCGTCACGTTCTTACGACGACAATTACTACTGTCATTGGTTTTATACCCCTCCTAATCGCAGGTGGAGAGTTTTGGCCTCCCTTAGCTATTTGTATTGCTGGTGGGGTAGGTGGTGCAACTTTTATCGCACTTTTCTTCGTACCTTGTACCTACTTATCTCTAGTTAACTACTACCGTAAAAAAACTGGCTTTCCAATGAAGGTCATTGATGATAAATACCTAATCCACTAAGAGATTAAATTACTTATCTATTGCGGATCAACAGTTTACGCTTGGCAACAACGCAAATTAAAGATGTCAAGCAAAAACGTATCTTGGCGATCACTACTCCCCATACTAAAGGTTTATCAATACAATTTTTGACAAGTTTTTTCTTTTTTGGGTTAAGTCACTGGTCAAGTCGCTTCGCTCCAATTCAAAATTATCAATTATCAATTCAACACCTCGATTGGGTAAGCCGAGGAAACCTCGGCACCCCTCTCGGTCAAAATGATTACCTCTTG